>JBBQML010000355.1:0-5666 GCA_038328885.1 Verrucomicrobiota bacterium
GGACGCGCACCTTTGCCGCCTACAACCGCAACGGAACCACCAAGACGTTCTTCAAGGCGCGAAGCATCGACTATTTCGAGCGCCAGCCCGGCCGGCGGGTGAACCTCCAAACCCACACCTTCAGCACGCGTTGAACCCACCCAATCCCTGCTTGTGTCCCGTCTGCGGTTGGCCCGGCCTGCGGGAACCCCCTCGCACCCGGGGCGGCGGTGGCTCCTACGAAATCTGCCCCTCGTGCGGATTCGAGTTCGGGGTCTCCGACGACGACCACGGCATCAGTTACCCTGCCTGGCGCGAACGCTGGCGCGACGCCGGCATGCCGTGGTCCGCGTGTGGGAGAAAGCCACCGCAGGGATGGGACCCCGCAGCCCAACTGGCCAGGCTCGGCTCCGCACCCCCGCCCCCCGGTGAGAGGAGCCAGGTCAACTGACCATGCAAGCCCCTCCAGGGAACCTGCGGGCCCGAATCCCCTCCCCTGATCAACAACAGAAACCGACCAGTACCGAGTCTCCCGTTCCGCGCCAGCAACCAGGGGAGGCACTGCGTCGTGCGTCGTGCCGCGTGCGGCTTATCTGCGGCTTCCCCTTTGACAGCCCGGGGGTGCGGCGTTGCACTCCGTGGAGCCATGAAACCTTCCACGTTCCGCCCCTTCGTCATCGCCGCCGCGTGCCTCGCCTCGCTGGCCGCCGCAGCTCAGCCGCAGATCCCCGATGAATTCAGGGTCAACGGCTTCGCCATCGGCTGCCAGGCCTACACGTTCAACCGGTTCACCGCCTTCGAGGCCATCGAGAAGACCGCGGCCGCCGGCGGCAAAGTCATCGAATTCTTCCCGGGCCAGAAGCTCAGCAAGGAGGACGGCGACCTGAAGGTCGACCATGCCTCCGCGCAGGTCGACAGCGTCGTGGCCAAACTCCAGGCCAAGCTCAAGCAACACGGCGTCAAGGCGGTGAACTACGGAGTCGTCGGCATCCCGAACGACGAGGCCGGCGCCCGGAAGGTGTTCGAGTTCGCCAAGAAGATGGGCCTGCGTGCGGTCACCACGGAATCGGCCGAGGCGGTGAACCTGATCGAGAAGCTGGCCATCGAGTTCGACCTCGGGGTCGCGTTCCACAATCACCCGGGCGACACGGCCAACCCCGATTACAAAGTGTGGAGCCCGTACTACATTGCCGGGCTGGTCACCGGCCGCGACGCTCGTCTCGGAGCCTGTGCCGACACCGGCCACTGGACGCGCTCGGGGGTCAAGCCGGTCGAGGCCGTCCGCATCCTGAAAGGCCGCATCATCAGCTCGCATCTCAAGGACCTGAATGAATTCGGCAAGCGCAACGCGCACGACGTCCCCTTCGGCACCGGTGTCTCCAGCGTCAAGGAAGTCCTCGACGAGCTGAAGGCCCAGGGTTTCACGGGCAACATCTCGCTCGAGTACGAATACAACTGGGACAACAGCCTCCCCGAAGTCACCCAGTGCATCGACTTCGTGAAGGCCTACGGGAAGTAGACCTCGGGACCGCCCGCCGCCCGCCGCCCGCCGCCCAGCTCCCGCCGACTACTTTCGGGTTGCCCGGGCGGGCCGGGCGGGCCGGGCGGCGACGGCGGCGGCGAGTTCGGGCCAGAGCGCGGCCGAGAGACGCATCCCCTGGCGGAAGACCGAGAGGTTGAACTGTTCGTTCGGGGAGTGTGCGTTGGCGTCCGGCAGCGCGAGGCCCAGCAGCAGCGACTCCACCCCGAGCAGCCGTTTGAAGTCGTTCACGATCGGAATCGACCCCCCTTCCCGCAGCAACACCGGCTCGCAACCGAAGGCCGAGCGCAGGGCGCGGAGGGAGGCCTGTGCCAACGGCCCGGCCGGGTCGATGACATACGGCGCCCCGCCGTGCCCGGACCGGACCTCGAGCTTCACGGTCGGAGGACAGAGCCGCTTGAGGTGGGCCGCCACGAGGCGCGCGATGGTCGCCGGATCCTGATCGGGCACGAGGCGGAACGTCAGTTTCGCGCGGGCCCAGGCCGGGATGATGGTCTTGCTCCCCTCTCCCTGGTAACCGCTGGTCAGGCCGTTGATCTCACAGGTCGGCCGCGCGCAGCGTTGCTCGACCATCGAAAACCCCTGCTCCCCGAATAACGCGGGCACCCCGAGGAACCGGCGCTCGGACGTCTCCTTGAAGGGCAACCGGGCAAGCTGCTCCCGCTCGTACGCGGTCAGCTTGACCACGTCATCGTAGAAACCGGGCACGGTCACCCGGCCCTTCGCGTCCCGCAGGCGGGCGAGCAGCTGGCAGAGCACCATGGCCGGGTTGTCCACACTGCCGCCGAAGATCCCCGAGTGGAGGTCGCGGTCCGGTCCCCGCACCGTGACCTCGACGGCTGCGATGCCGCGCAAGGCGTAGGTGAGTGCCGGATGGCGCGGGCTCGGCATGCCGGTATCCGAGATGACCATGGCCTCGCAACGAAGCTCCTTGCGGTGCGCCTGGAGGAACTCGGCCAGGTGCGTGCAGCCCACCTCCTCCTCACCCTCGATCAGGAAGGTCAGATCCACCGGCAGTTCGGTGCCGGTCCGGAGGTAGGCCTCGACGGCATTGAGGTGCGCGAGGTGCTGTCCCTTGTTGTCGCTCGAGCCGCGTGCGAACACGACGTCGCCCTCGATCCGGGGTTCAAAGGGGGGCGACTTCCAGAGCTCGAGCGGATCGGTCGGCTGCACGTCGTAGTGCCCGTAGACCACGAAGTGGGGACGGCGGCTTCCCGGCTGACGCGGGGTGCGCGCCAGCACGATCGGGTTGCCACGGGTCGGACAAAGCTCGCTGTCCAGCCCGATGGCCCGGCAGTGCGCGACCAGCCATTCTGCACAGGACAGCATGTCCGGCGCGTGTTGCGGCTGGGCGGAGACCGAGGGGAACCGGAGGTAATCGCACAACTCGCCCACGAAGCGGGCGTGGTGTGTTTCGAGATAGGTGTCGATGGAGGTCATTACTTCTTCTCGAAGAGGCCCTTCAACAGCCCGCCCAGTGGGTTTGCCGGTGAGGGGTTGGTCGGCACCGCGTTGGTCGAGGTGGCCGTCCGGGACGCCGCGTTGGTAGATGCCGCGTTGGTGACGCCGGTCTGGCTCTTCCCGCCAAACAAGCTCCCGAGCCCCTGGATCAGGTTGCCCACCGCATTGCTGTCGCCCCGGGCAACACCGCCGACCAGGTCGGCGACCCCGCCCACGGCGTCACCCGCCTGCCCACCCACCAACCCCGCAACGCCACGAGCCGCGAGCAACCCCGCCTGCACCTTGTCCACGTCGGCCACCGGTGCCCCCAGCGTGCCCTTCAGCGACGCGATCGCCGGCAGCGGCACGTATGCGGCATTGGTCGGCACGTTGGGACCCACCAGTCTGGCCCTCATCGCGAGTTCCCGGAACAGCGCCACCCTGACAGGGAAATTGACCGGCGACTGCATCAGCTCGTTCGCGATCGGGATGGCGCCGCTCGACCCTACCTCGAGCGAGGCGCTGCGGGCGCGGGCTTCCGTCAACTCGATCTTGCCGCCGCCCAACTTGGCCGTGGCGAGGATGTCCATGATGGGCTGGTCCTTCAGTTCACGGATGTTGAGACTCGAGGCCAGGAGGATGACGAGCCGCGTCAGGATTCCCGGCTTCTGGCTGCCGGCGGCGGTGAGTTTCAAATTCGCGTTGGTGACCACGAAATTGAGGCCGCCCACCAGGTGCTTCTGCAGGTTCACACCCGTGATCCCGGCACCCTTGATCTCGGCGCCCGCGGTGATCGAGCCCTCGATCCGGTTCTTCAGCATCGCCACGAAGGAGTTCGCCAACGGCTGCACCGGCACCCCGTCCGCCCCGAAGGTCAGGTCGTACTCGTACCCCGGAACGCCGAGGTTCAGCTTGAGACTCGCCTTGATCGGCGCGCCGTTGAGGGTGAGTTGGAGCGGCTGCACTTCGATGCGGCTGCCCGCGATCTTCAGCCCCGCCACCAGACCCTCCGCGGCGACTTCCCGGAGAAAGAACTTCCCCACGCTGACGTCGAAGGTCAGCAGGTCGATCGGCAACTGCACCGCCGCCGGTTCCTGGGTGGGACCCGGGGACGGCGGGGTCGGGACCGGCGCGGGTTCTCCCGCGGCCGGGGCCGGCGCCTCGGCGAAGAGGTCGTAGAACGGCGTCACGTCGAGCGACTCCGCAGCGAGCTTGAAGGCTCCCTTCAGCGCGTTCGTCCGGGACATGTCCAGGTCGCCGGTCAGGGTCGCCACGTTCTTTGCCCGGGCGGTCGGGGTCAGCCGGATCTCACCCTGCCGGATGACCACCTTCTGCGCCGACCCGCTCGCATCCAGGCTCAGACCCGCGGCCAACGGGGTCCCGGGGACCGTCCCCGAGGGATCCCGCACCACCAGGTCCTTCACGTCGACCGTGGCCTTGACCGAGGCATCGGCGGCCGGGTCGATCTTCGTGCTGAGATCGGCGACCAACCGGATGGAGCGCAGTTCCTTGTCCCCCAGCGCCGCCTGGAGGAAGGGACGCAAGGCGTTCTCATTGATGTCCCGCGCCATGACGGTCAACTCCCCCGCCCCGCGGACGATGTTCCACCGACCCTTCACGCCCACCGTGCCCCCATCCTGGGCGCCCTGACGGAACTGGGCCCGGAGGTCGTGGATCACGATCTCACCTTCCGGCAAGCCGAGGTCCGCGTCGGCCTGGATGGCGTAGCGGTCGAACTTCACCAGGGCGGCGGAGCCGGACAGGTCGTCCACCTTGACCGAGGCCTTCAGCCGGCGCTGGGCGGCGTCCGCGAACGCGGTTACCACCAGCTTGGCGGTGGCGGTGGCTCCCAGATTCTTGACCACGTTGCTGCCGAACGTTCCCGAGAAGCCGGTCAGACCGGCGGTGGACTCCAGTTGGAGATCCTTGCCCGCATTCCTCACGCCGAGATCCACCGTGGCATTGAAGCTTCCTTGCAGTGGGGTTGCCGCCAGTGCGCTCCAGTCGGCGAGCCGGAGGTCGGACACCACCAATCGGAGGGCGGCCTCCGGGAGCGGGCCCGCCTGGGCTGCCCAACTGACCTGCATCGGCTGCGCGAGCGTGCCGCGCACGATCTCCCGACCTCCCTGACTGCCGGAGAGGGAGAACGCCCGCACGGTGGCCGATTGGCCGGCGAGATCCACCGCCAGGTCATAAGTCTCGCGCAGGTCCACGGGCGGCATCGTGAGGTCGCCCGTCTTCACCGCCACGCGGGTGCCTGTCACGCTGCCCACCACCGAGATCGCCTTCCCACCGGCAGCAACCTCGATCTGGTTGGTGCTATCGAAACGCGTGGTCGTGAAATCCAGGCCCATCGCGGCGCCAAACAGGTTGAGGACATTTCGATCGATCGCCGTGACCTCGACCTGGAGCTTGGCCTCCTGCCGGACGAGATCCAGCGGGCCCCGTGCCGAAACCGAACCCAGGGCGGTGCCCTGTCGCAGGAAATCAACGCCCAACCGCTTCAGATCCCCGGGTGACAGATCGGCCGTGACGATGGCGGAGAACCCCTGAAACTCCCGGAACGCCCCACTCGCCTGGCGGATCTGGGACTCCAACCGGCCGCCCACCGAGCCGGGCATGAGTTCGGGCGAAAGACCGACGTCGAACCCGCCCTGGACCGTGCCCTCGAGGCCGCTGTTGGTCGGGTTCGCCCCGGCCCCGCGCT
>JBBQML010000356.1:0-5648 GCA_038328885.1 Verrucomicrobiota bacterium
GGGCGGGAAATCAGAGTCCCGGACTAAATTGGGAAATCTTCCCGACCCTCCCGCGCGCTCCGCGCACCCCCTCTCATGGCCATCCGTCCCCCTCCCAGGCACCAGTCAGCTCGCCAACCCCGAAGACCGTGAGATGCGCCCCACCGGCGGCGCTGCATCCACGGTTTGCCGGTGGCCGGCAATGGATGACTGGGAACCGGAGACCGCCGATGGGATTCAGGATCGTCAGGGCGCCCGGCGCCTCCCCAATCGGCAATCGGCGATGGGCAGTCGGCAGTCCGGCAGTTCCCGATCCCCAGTCCCGCACGGACAACAGGGGGGTGCACTGGGCGGGCGGCACGGCCCCGCCTCCGCCCCTCCGGGGTTGTGCCGCACCCACCAAACTGGCAGCGTTCCCCCAGCACTGCCCCGGCACATCATGAAATCCATGCTTTCCCGTCGCTCGTTCCTCCGCAGCACCGCACTCGCCGCCACGCTGCCAAACCTCCTCCCCTCACGCGTCTGGTCCGCCGAGGTTCCCCCCTCAGAACGCATCCGGTTGGGCTTCATCGGCAACGGCACCCAGGGCCGAGGCCTGCTCGGCAACTTCCTGAATCGGCCCGATGTCGTCGTGCTCGCCGTGGCTGACGTGGACGCCACCCGGCGCAACCACTCCCGCGACCTCATCGACAAGCACTACGCCAAAAAGGGCGGCTCGGACTCACCCAAGGTCTGCCAGGCCTACCTCGACTTCCGCGACGTGCTCGCCCGCCAGGACATCGATGCCGTCGTCATCGCCACCCCCGACCACTGGCATGCCATGATCGGCATCCTCGCCGCCAAGGCCGGCAAGGATATCTACTGCGAAAAGCCGCTCACCGAGACCATCCACGAAGCCCGCGCCCTCGTCCAAACCGTCCGCAAACACCGCCGGGTCTTCCAGGTGGGCAGCATGCAGCGCTCGTCGCGCGAGTTCCGGCGCGCGTGTCAACTCGTCCGGAACGGCGCCCTCGGTCAGATCCAGGAAATCCAGGTCGGCGTCGGCGGCCCGGGCCGCTGGTGCGACCTGCCAGCGGAACCCATGGAACCCGGGCTCGACTGGAATCTCTGGCTCGGACCCGCCCCCTGGAGGGAATATAATTCCGTCCTCAGCCCGCGGGGCGTCCATACACACTTTCCCAACTGGCGAGCGTACCGCGAATACGGGGGCGGCATGGTCACCGACTGGGGCGCCCACCACTTCGATATCGCCCAATGGGGACTCGGCATGGACGAGAGCGGCCCGGTCGAGGTGATCCCGGCCGCCCAACCCAACGCCCAGAGCGGGGTGCAGCTGGTCTATGCCAATGGGACCGTCGTCACCCACAAGGCGGGCAACGGCGTGACCTTCATCGGCACCGAGGGCCGGATCTTCGTGAACCGCGGAAAGTTCGAATCCACCCCCGAATCGCTCGTCGAAATCCCGCTGGATCAACACAAGATCCGCCTCTACGAGAGCAACGACCACCTCGGCGACTGGCTCGGTTGCATCCGGAGCCGCAACCGCCCGATCTGCGACGTCGAGGTCGGCGCCCGCACCGTCTCCGTCTGCCACCTGGTGAACCTCGCGTACTGGAACAACCAGCGCCTGAAGTGGGACCCGAAGCGCGAGGAGTTCGTCGGTGGCGCTGGAGACAACGCCTGGCTCGACCGGGACTACCGCGCACCGTGGACGCTCAAGAGCGTGCTGAAAGCCTGATCTTCCTCGCCGCCGCACGATTGTTTAGCCGTGCGGCACTTGCCTCGCCGAGGTCCCCGCGTTTAGGCTCCCCCACGTGCCGCGGGATGCCCGCCGTACGCTGCCATGAAGAAGATCGAAGCCATCATCAAACCCTTCAAGCTCAACGACGTGAAGGAAGGCCTAGCCAACGCCGGCATCCAGGGGATGACCGTGAGCGAGGTGAAGGGCTTCGGACGCCAAAAGGGCCACACCGAGATCTACCGCGGCAGCGAGTACACCGTGGATTTCCTCCCCAAGATCAAGCTCGAGATCGTGGTGTCGGACGCTCAGGCGTCCGAGGCGGTTGATGCCATCGTCAAGGCCGCCAAGACCGGCAAGATCGGCGACGGCAAAATCTTTATCTCGTCCGTCGACGAGGCGATACGCATCCGGACCGACGAGCGCGGGGAGAAAGCCGTCTGATATCGTTGCGTCACAGCCCGTCGGAGAACTTGTCATGGCTACTGTTGTGAAATCGGAAACTGGAAACCTGCTCGACCAAACCTACGCCAAGCTGACGGTCAGGACCGGGGCCAAACTCGCCCTGGTCGTGCTCGATGGACTCGGCGACATCGCGACCCGCGATCAGGGTTATCTCACCCCGCTTGAAGCCGCGCGCACCCCGAATCTCGACGCGCTCTCCAGGGAATCCGCCCAGGGCCGGATGATCCCCGTCGCCCCTGGCATCACCCCGGGCAGCGGCCCGGGCCATCTCGGCTTGTTCGGTTATGATCCCCTCGAGTTCGAAGTGGGCCGTGGCGTCATCGAGGCACTCGGCCTCGGCCTCACCCTCAAGGGCGGCGATGTCGCCGTTCGCGGTAATTTCTGCTCACTCGACGGTCGTGGACTCGTGACGGATCGCCGCGCCGGCCGCATCCCGACCGAGAAGTGCGAGGCGCTCTGCGAGATCCTCACCCGCCAACTCAAGCAGATCGGCGACACGCAGGTGATCATCCACCCCGGCAAGGAGCACCGCTTCGTCGTCATCTTCCGTGGTGAGGGACTCGAAGGTCCCCTCTCCGACACCGACCCCGGCCGCGAGAACCAGCCCATCGCCACCGCCGAGCCGCAGAATCCGAAGTCCGCCAAGCAGAAGAAGGCGGCGGCCGTGGTGGCCGAGTTCTACAAGCAGGCCCTGCCCCTGCTGAAAAATGAGCATCCCGCGAACGGTTTCCTCCTCCGCGGCATCGCCCACCAACCGCACATCCCAACCTTCCAGGAGCGCTATGGCCTGAAGGCCGCCGCGCTCGCCGTCTACCCCATGTACAAGGGGCTCGCTCAATTGGTCGGCATGGACAAGATCGAGGGCCCCCAGACCATCGCCCAGCAGTTCCAGCGCTACCTCGAACTCCACGGGCAGTACGATTTCTTTTTCATCCACTTCAAGTACACCGACAAGGCGGGCGAGGACGGGAACTTCGAGGCCAAGCTTCAGGCGATCGAAGACTTCGACGCCGCGCTCCCGATCCTCCTCGGGAAGCGACCGGACGTCATCGCCATCACCGGCGACCATTCCACCCCCTGCTCCGTAAAGGGCCACTCCTGGCACCCCCAGCCGGTCCTCCTGAATTCCGCCCTCTCCGGCTGGGACAAGCTGGATCGTTTCACCGAGACCGGCGCGAACCTCGGCTCGTTGGGCGTCTTCGAGGCCAAGTACCTCATCCGCCTCATGCAGGCGAACGGCAGGATGTTCGCCAAGTTCGGCGCCTGAGCATCCCCACCCCGGAAAAAGAAGGCGACGGGTTAAGCGGGCCCTGCCCGCCCGTTGGCTCCTTTCCGAGCGCCTACCGGCCTCCGAAGCCCAATGAAAGCCGTCATCCTGGCCGCTGGCAAAGGTACCCGGATGGGCCAGCTCACCCAGGAGCTGCCCAAGCCGATGTTGTCCGTGCGGGGTCGTCCCATCCTGGAGCACATCCTCGCGGGAATCGTCGACGCCGGAATCCGCGAGGCCTGCATCGTGACCGGGTGGCGCGCCGAGGTCATCGAGGCGCATTTCGGTGACGGCAGCCGATTCGGGGTCCGCCTCAGCTACGCCCGTCAGGAGGTCCAGGACGGCACCGGACGCGCCCCCGAGTACGCCAAGGCGTTCGTCGGCGGCGCTGACTTCCTCCTCACGTACGGCGACATCCTGGTGAGGCCCGACACCTATTCGCGGATGATCCAGCGCTTCACCGGCGGCGACTTCGCCGGAGTCATCACCGTCACCCTCGGCCAGGACATCTCCCAGGGGGGGATCAACCTCTTCGACGAGGACTTCTGCCTGAAGCGCCTCGTCGAGAAGCCCTCCCCGACACAGTTGGAGGAACTGCGCCTGGAGGGGCTGCTGCGACCGGGCGATCCGGTGTATTACAACGCCGGCATCTACCTTTTCCGCCCCGGCATCTACGACTTCACCGCTCAACTCACAAAGTCCACGCGCGGCGAGTACGAACTCACCGATGCCATCAGTATGCTCATCGCCAGCGGACGACGGCTCGCCGGGCTGGAGATCGAGGGTCGGTGGGTCGACGTCCGCGACCCCGAGGTTCTCGCCCGCCTCGAGCGGGGCGAACTCTGAGCCGATCCTCACCGCCGATCCTCACCATCCGTCCGTCCACGGAATCCCCCGGTTCTACCGAACCGCTGAGGTTGGTTCGCGGACGAGAGCCGCGATCCTTCCCGCCGTGGCCGCCGGGTCTTCGTCCGCGCCCACTTCCAGCACCGCGGCATTCAACTGATGGCGGAACCAGGTCATCTGCCGTCGGGCGTACTGCCAGGTCTTGGTTTTCACCAGCACGATCGTGGCCCGCAGGTCGCGCTCTCCGCGGAGGTGCTCCGCCACCTGACGGTAGCCGAGGGCCTGCATCGCCGTGTGGTTCGTGGCCAATCCGTGCCCGAGAAGCCTCCGCGTTTCCTCCACCAAACCCCGGTTGAAGATCGACTCCACACGCGCCTCGATCCGCTGACGCAGATCCCCCGAATCCCGCCGCAGAAGGACCGCCCGCGTTCGGGTCGCCACCAGGGCCGCGGACGACCTCGGTGGCATCGGGTTTCCCGTCGTCCGCAGGATCTCCACGGCACGCACGATGCGTCGCGGGTTCTGACGGTCGATCCGGGCGAACGTCGCGGGGTCACCCGCAGCCAGTTCCTGGAGCAGGATCTCGAGTGGCTGTGACTCGAGTTCGGCCCGCAACCCGGCATCGCCTGGCGCCGGAGCATCCAATCCGTGGCACCAGGCCCGAAAGTAGAGCCCGGTCCCCCCGACGATCAACGGTTGGCGACCGCGCTGTGAGATCGCCTCGCACGCCCGTTTCGCCGCCTCCAGCCAGCGAGCCGCGTCGAAGCACTCGTCGGGCCCCACCAGGTCGATGAGGTGATGACGAACCCGGAGCAAATCGGCCGCCCCAGGCTTGGCCGTCCCCACGTCCAAGCCCCGGTAGACCTGCATCGAGTCGGCAGAAACGATCTCCCCTCCGAGTTGCTCGGCGAGGCAGAGAGCCACCGCGGACTTCCCGGAAGCCGTGGGCCCCGCCAACAGGATCGGGGTGGGCACGACCGCGGCTTAGGCGTACTGCGATGCGAACTCCACCTGGATCTGCTCCAGCAGCCTCTTGGTATGCAGGACACCCTCCGACTCGCTGAGCTGGTCGCCCTCGTACTCGATTCCCACCCAGCCACGGTACCCGGCATCCAACACCACCCGCATCATCCGGCGGTAGTCGGTGTGCGACTCGTTGCCCAGATCGTCAAAATCATTCGATTTCGCACTGACCGCCCTCGCGTACGGCATCATCTCCTGCACGCCGCGGTAGCGGTCGTATTCCTCGGTCGGGGAGATCCGGAAGTTGCCGAAGTCCGGAAGAGTCCCGCAGTTTCGCAGACCCACCTTCCGCATGACCCCCGCCAACCAGGCGCCGTTGGACGACAGGTG
>JBBQML010000357.1:0-5648 GCA_038328885.1 Verrucomicrobiota bacterium
CGCTTCCGCGGCTGCTTGGAACGTCATCGGACCGTCGCGGGTCGCGTCGGACACTTCGGCGATGCCGCGGTTCTCCTTGAGCAGATCATTGAGCCGGAGGACAGCGACGGAGTACGTCCGCGTCTTGAGGCTCTGGCGAATGAGCTTGCCTCCCACCTTCGCGCGGGCGAAGTACGTCCCGGATGGACGATACCGGTACAAATTGGGCGTGGCCGACTTCTGCCACGCGCGACCTTCGGTCGCGCCTTTTTGCTGTCCGGACGGCCGTCGCACCCGACCAGTATCAGATTGCGGTATCAGATTGTCAATTTGAGCGAAAATCTGACTCCGCAAGTATTTCTGGTTAAACAGTTTGGGCCCATAGCTCAGCGGTTAGAGCAGGGGACTCATAATCCCTTGGTCGCAGGTTCAAATCCTGCTGGGCCCACACTCCCGTTCGACTCGGGCTCTACTCCCGCCACGTCCCGCGCTGTGAAGCACCCGGCCGGGGCCGGAAACGGGTGGGCGACCCGGCAGATCCGCACTCGGGGCACCACCAGGGGAAGACCCGCGAACGTCCGAAGCCAGACGGCACCACCTCACCACGGCGACCCCGAAACGCAGCAGCAGGACGCGCGAACTAACCAACTAACCCGCCAGACGCTTCAACGCGTCCCGCAGCTCCGCCGCCTTCTCGTAGTCCTCCCGCGCGATGGCCTGGTTGAGGTCGATCTCCAAGCGCTCGCGCGTGGACATCGGGAGGTGCGGCCGCAACTCCTGCAGCCAAGACTCCAACATCCGCACTTCCGAGGCCCCCTCCGCAAGGTCTGGCTGCTCATGATCGCGGAACACCCCGCGGATGGCTTCCACCCCGGCCTCGATCGCCCGCACCGCGGCGCGCGGATCGTCCGCCTCCAGGGCCAGGGCCCCTTGCGCCCTGGTGCGCATCAACAACACTTGCGGCTTGAAGACCGAGAGGGCGGCGCTGACCTCCGGCGTCTCGGAAAACTCCTCCAGCATGGCGAAGACCTCGAGGTTCCGCTCCGTGTCCCGCAGGACCCCCGCGTGGTCGCCCAACTGAAACAGGCAGATGTACCGGTGGTAGTACTGGATCGCCTCCTGCTGCAGCCGCTGGCAGTCCTCGCCCTTGAGCGCGAAGCCTTCCACGTCACCGTGCTCCGCGATGTGCTCGCCCAGGCGCGACTGGTAGAACTGGAGCCAAGAATCGTGACCCATGGGCCGCTTGCCGTCGGGACGCCCCTCCGCCTCCATCTGCAGCACGCCCAAGTCGACGCGCAACTGGAGCTTTTGACGCCCATCACGCCCCTTGAAACGACGAACCTTCAGCTCGCCGGGCTGATAGTCCCACTTGCGGAGAAAATTCGACAGATCGTGGCGCATCCTCAAGCGGAGTGTTTGCGAGCCCTGCGTCGCAAGTCAACGGGTCAAAACGGCCTCCCGGAACGCCCCGAGCGTCCCCAGCACACCCCGGATCTTGGACACTTCGTGGGTCCGAAACAGATCCGTGCGCCCCAAAGCGGCGAGCACCGCAAAGAGGGGTTCGGCCGACCGGACTTCCTCCCCGAAATACTCGAAGGCATGAGGCAGGGCGTGGCAGGTCGGCCAGCCCAGGGTGCGGAGGCGGAAGGTATTCAGGAACACCGTCATCTGGTGCCGCACGCGGACGGCGCTGTCCTGCAGGTTGCGGTAGTAGAAGCCCAAGCCCGGATCAAGGAGCAGGCGCCGCACCCCGCACCGCGTGGCCCTCTCGATCTGGCGCGCGAAATACTCGTACATCAGCAGCACCGGATCCGAGCCGAAGTCGAAGTCGCCAACCTCCCGCACCGTCTCCCCCTGGACGTAGCACAGAATCACCGCCGCCTCGTGTTCCGCGGCCAAACGGAGCATGGCCTCGGTGGGATCCGTGCCGGTGAGGTTCAACACGTTCGCGCCCGCGGCGAAGCAGGCCGCGGTCACTTCGGGACGGTAGGTCTCGACGGACACCAGGATCCCCCGCTCCCGCAACCCCTGCACGACCGGCAGCAACCGGCTGGTCTGGCCCGCGGCATCCACCCGGGACGCCGAAAGGATGGAGGATTCGGCTCCGACATCGATGAGGTCGGCGCCCTGGGCCGTGAGCACCTCACCGCGTCGGACGGCGGCTTCGGCATTAAGGACCACGCTCTCGCGGTACCAGGAGTCGGGGGATAGGTTCACGACTCCCATGACGGCCGGTTGGCGATTGAACTCGAAGGGGTGGCCCCCGATCTCAAACTCCTCCACCCGGGCCTGGAGGGCCCCGGCGTGTTGGGAGACCAGCTCGGCCAGGTATTCCAGCGACAACATGCGGTGGGCAGCATGCGGTGGCTCTGCCCGTGCGCAAGCCGGGCGCCGGGGAGGCGGTTCGGTCCGCTCGAACGGAACCCTCCAGCAATCCCCTGCTGAATCCGAAATGCGAACTGCCGGGGGTGCATCCCTGAGTTGTGGGTGACCGGATACCAAAGCGCCGCCTCGCCGGGCTCCTCGGCGCACTCCAGGGCGCGCCGCCGCTTTGGTACGGTCCACCGCACCGACAACCTGTGGATGCACGGAACTGCCGGTGGGGATCCACTGCCTGCTGGCCCGCGCCGAGGCCCCGCGCTAGGGTTCCCCCATGCCATCGCGCACGCTCACGCTCGGCCATTCGCCCGACCCGGACGATGCGTTCATGTTCTACGCGCTGGCCAAGGGCCTCCTCCCCACCGGCGAGTTCCGATTCGAGAACATCCTGCAGGACATCCAGACCCTGAACGAGCGCGCGACCCGCGGGGAACTCGACATCTCGGCGATCAGCATCCACGCCTATGCCTACGTGAGCGACCAGTACGCGCTGCTGCCGAGTGGGGCGAGCATGGGGGACGGGTACGGACCCATGCTCGTGGCGAAGCGGTCGATGACGCGGGATGAGATCGCCCGGGCGCGGATCGCGGTGCCCGGCCGGATGACGAGCGCATTCCTGGGGTTGCAGCTATGGCTGGGGCGTCCGGCGGCGGAGTTCGACCACGTTGTCGTGCCCTTCGATCAGATCTTCCGGGCGGTCCGCGATGGCCAGGCGGACGTGGGACTGATTATTCATGAGGGCCAGTTGACCTACCGGAACGAGGGCCTGGAGTGTTGCGCGGATCTGGGCGTGTGGTGGGGGGAGGAGAACCAGGGCCTGCCGCTGCCCCTCGGTGGCAACGTCATTCACAAGCGGTTTGACCCGCCCACCCGAAGCCGGATCTCCAGGGTTCTCACGCAGAGCATCCAGTACAGCCTCGATCATCGTGAGGAAGCGGTCACCCACGCCCTCCAGTATGCGCGAGACATGGGCCACACGCTGGCCGACCGCTTCGTCGGGATGTACGTGAACCACTGGACGCTCGATTACGGCGACCCCGGCCGCGCGAGCATCCGACGGTTCCTCGGCCGGGCGTTCGAGCGCGGCCTGATCCCGCACCGGCAGGAACTCGAGTTCGTGGACTGACCCGGGAGTCCACTCACCGCCATTCGGCGAGTGGAGTCAGCCGCTCGGGCACCGTCCCGGGCCGATCCTGGCCGGGCTGCAACGGGGCGAGCAGGACGCCCAGGCGGAGGTTCTGCGCTTCTTTGAGGTGGACCGAGTTTATCCCGTCGATCCTGCCTATCCTGTCCATCCCTGCTCATTCCCGCCCCACCTCAGCCCACCACCACCATCAATCAGTCCAGACGCTCGCAGGTCGTCCACGTCACCAAGTCACCCAACGTGGGACGCCCGTCGTGCCGCCAGGTCAGTGGCGGCTGCTGCATCTGGCCCAGCGGACAAATGCGCGTGACCCCCCAGGCAGCGAACTCCTGGGCCAACTCCTGGGCCCGCACCCCGGTGGCGGCGAGTCCGACGGTGGACCATTTCCCCCGCCAGGGCTCCGCCTGGTGGAGGCACTCGGGGAGCGCGTCGACGCCCTTCACGTAGATGAAGCGATGCAGGCAGGAGAGCTGGAACTGCGGATCCGCCTCATAGACCACGCTCCAGGCTGTCGAGTCGGGACTGAACCAACAGCGGGTGTGGTCGCCCGCGGCGGCCCGGACGCGGTAGAAATCACGTCGCTGAAACACCTGCGCCGCACTCTCCGGGCTCAGCGGTCCGCGTGGGCGTTGTGTCTCGAGCCGCGCAAGTTCGGCGCCCAGCTTCTCCGCGAACGCCTCCGGAGATAGCAACCCGCCCGTCTCGACGAACAGCACGTGGGGGGAGAGGCAGCCGAGCTGGTCCCAGGCGGCCACGTCCTCCGCCGCTCCCTGCAGCACGCGGGCCTCGTCGTAACCGCCCAACACCTCGCGGGCGACGTAGCCGGCGCTTACCCGGTGGCTGTGGGCGAGGAACCGGGTCCGCCCGGGCATCCGGCGGCGCAGCGCCTCCACGGATTCGTCACCGCCCGAAGCCACGACGCAATCGGCCTCCGCAAAGAGCGCGTCCTCCAGATCCGTCGTGCCGCCTCTCCAGGCCCCGAGTTCGAGACAGGAGGCGAGCTTCGGCTCCACGTCGCGCAAGGAATGCGCGAACAACCGCGGCAGGAGGGACGCCCCGGAGGCGCACTTCACGAACTGCGCAGAGCGCGTCAGGAGGCCATGGATCATCGCCGTGAACACCGGGGTGGGCAGGATCCCGGCGGCGACGTGGACCAGGAACTCGGGGCCGCGCACGAAGGCGAGGGTCCCCTGGAAGGTTTCGCCGTCGTTCGCCACCAACCGGTCCAGGCGCTGCACGTGCCCCAGATCCTGGACGAGCAGGGCGCTGAGGTTTCGTGGCGTCAGTTGGCGGAAGAAGGCATCCAGCCCGGCCGCGAGGGTCTCGGTCGAGAACCCGGTCGAAGCGGGCCCCTGCTCGAGGGCCTGGATGCGCCAGGGCGAATGCGGGTTGAGCCACAACCGGGCGACCTCGCCGATGACCTGGATGATCCACTCGCTCGTCCGTGGGACGAGGTAGCGTTCCCGGTTCCTCTTCAGGGTCTGGGCAGCCTCGGTGATCAGCCGCGGCTTGAGCTCCGCACCTGGTGGCAGGTCGGCGAGGAAGTAATTCGGCAGGTTCATCGGCGGCAGGCAGGACGCGGCGGTCAGGCTATGGCATCAAGCCGCCATCAGCGAGCACCCGCGCAACTCCGCCGCCACCGCCCGCCCGCGCAGCACGAACCGCCCCGTCCCGTCCAACACCTGCCCCAGGTCCCCGGTCTGCACCGCCTGGACCGACCACACGTTGGCCAGGTCCACCACCCGCAGCAGGCCGGTCTCGCCAGCGGGAACCGGTCGCCCCGTCTCGGGAGAAACCGCCACCACGCGGGCCCAGGATGGGAACCGAAATCCTCCCGGCACCTCCGACGATTCGGCGCCTCCGGCCTCCGCCCCCCGGTCGTAGGCCTGGGAACTCAATTCGCTCATGCCGTATTCGCTGTGGATCCTCCCGGTCGGGACACCCAGGCACTCGGCGATCGCGGCATGCAGTTCGGGACGTGACAGCACGCGGGACCGGCCTTTGTAGCCGCCGGTCTCCATGACCCGCGTCCCCGCCGGCAGCGGGTACCGACACCGGGCCCGACTGCAGTGCTCGAAGAGCTGCACGAAGTTGAAGGCCGTCCCCAGCAACACGGGCGGCGAACCCGGGGACGAAGCAGGGCCCA
>JBBQML010000358.1:0-5640 GCA_038328885.1 Verrucomicrobiota bacterium
CCACAAGAACGGCGAGATTTCGGACGTCCTTCTGACCTCCGCCCCGGTGACGATCGGCGACAAGGCGGGGCAGATTCTCGCGGTGAAGGACGTCGCGGCCCGCCGGAAGACCGAGGAAACCCTGGCCCGCCTGGTGGCCGATCTCCAGAGCATGCTGCCGCTGGCCACGCGGTCCATCAAGGCCTCGCCGCTCACGCTGGCCAGTTGCGACCTGGACACGCCGATCCACCAGGCCGCCGCTGCCATGGCCCGGGCCAAGTCGAGTGCCATCCTCGTCCGGTCCCCTGCCGGGGAGCCGATCGGCATCGTGACGGACCAGGACTTGCGCAACCGGGTGCTGGCGGTGGGGCACCCCGTGACCGGCACTGTGGCCAGCATCATGAGCGCGCCTCTGGTCCGTATCGAGGATCGCGCCCTGTTGTTTGAGGCTGCGCGCGTCATGTTGGAGCGGACCGTGCAACATCTGGTCGTGACCGATGAGCGCGGCGCCACGTTGGGAATCCTGACGGGCCGGGAGGTCCTCCACACGCAGCGGCACGCCATCGGGGCGCTGCTCGGTGAAATCCAGGAGGCGGGATCCCCCGAGGAGGTGCGCGACAGCCGGGCCAAACTGCCGGTGTTCGTCAAGGCGTTGCTGGAAAGCGGCGCGCGCGTGGAAATCGTCACCCGGATCATGACGACGGTGTCGGACGCGGTGCTGGTGCGGTTGATTGCCCTGGCCGAGGCCGAACTCGGGCCGCCGCCGGTCGCTTTTGCTTTTGTGGCATTGGGCAGCGAAGCGCGGGAGGAGCAAACGCTCGCCACCGACCAGGACAACGCCATCATCTACGCCGACGTCCCCGTGGAGCAGAACGAGGCGGTGCAGGGCTATTTCCTGGGGCTCGGTGAGAAGGTGTGCGGCTGGCTGGATCTTGCCGGCTACCGGCGCTGCCGCGGGGAGGTCATGGCCTGCAACCCGAAGTGGTGCCAGCCGCTGTCGCAGTGGCGAAAGTACCTCACCGAGTGTGTGACAGCGAGCAAGCCGCAGGATCTGCTGGACGTGAACGTGTTCTTCGATTTCCGTTGCGCGCACGGGGAGGTCGATCACGTACGGCAGTTGCGCGAGCACCTGCATCACCTGCTCGAAGGTGAGGGCAAGAATGCCTTCTTCTTCCACCTGGCGCAGAGCACGCTGCAATTCAAGGCCCCGCGCGGGTTCTTCGGGAACATCCAGCTCGAATCGTCCGGCGAGCGTCCGGCGGCGTTCAACGTGAAGGCCGCGATCATTCCCCTGGTGAATTTCGCGCGGATGTATGCCTTGCAGAACCGCTTCGCGGAAACCAACACGCTCGAGCGGCTCCGCCGGCTCCGCGACCAGGGCCGGCTGTTGCCGTCCAGCCACGACGAGCTGGCTCAGGACTACACCGCGCTGATGCAAATGCGCCTGGCGCACCAAGCCGCCCAGATCGGACGCGGCGCCGAGCCGGACAACCTCATCGACCTGGTGGAGCTGACCCAACTCGAGCGCTCGTTGCTGAAGAGGATCTTTGCCGACATCACCGTTTTCCAGGCCCGCCTGCAAACCGACTTCGCCCGGACCTCCTGACCGTATGCGAGTTCTGATTGTGGGCGACGTGCACGGCCGGCACCGGGAACTGGCCGGGAGTTTGCGCCAGGCCCAGACTGATTTCAGGATCGCCGCCGCGATCCAGGTGGGTGACTTCGGTTTTTACCGGAACCTCCTGACCCAGGCGCGGGAGGAGAGACTCCACTTCCCCGTCCCGCTGCACGTGATCGACGGCAACCACGAAGATCACCAGTGGCTGCGCCGCGTCCTGCTCGCCGGCGCGGATCGGGCCTGGAAAAGCGAACTCAACCTGATCTATCAACCCCGACCGTCCGTGGCGCGGTTTGGCACCTCCAAGGTGGGCTTCCTCGGCGGGGCGCTTCATGCGGACCGACCCCAGAAGCACAATTGGTGGAGCGGCTTCCCCAATTACATTCTCAGGCGCAACCGGGAGCACGCCACCACGCTGTTCAACGAGCAGCAGCCGGAATTGATTGTCACGCATTCCTGCCCCTCGCGGATTGGCATCGGGATCCAGGGTTCGGCCGAGATGCAGGCCGGAGTCGCGGAACACATCACCGCGGCCGGCTTCGATCCGGGGCCGCCGGAGGATTGTGGCGAAGTGGAACTGGGTCGGCTGTGGCTCGATCTGGCCTATAAACCGCGGGCCTGGGTCTTTGGGCATTTTCACCGGGCGCACCACGCCACCGTGGAAAGCACCCGGTTTGTCTGCGTCGGCGACGACCTTGAGTCCCCCTTCCGCAGCCTCGTGATCTGGGATACCGAGGAGAAGGAACTCCTGGTTTGCCGCGCCGATCCGAGCGCGGAACCTCTTTGATCCCGGCAGGGGAGCCTGGACCCGGTTGGGTTGGACGGGGCGACCCGACCGTTCAGCGCGCCAAAACAGGAGGTGCGATGCTCTTCATAAAAACCCCTTGTGTGCCGGATGGGGTGTGCTCTAATGCGATCGATTTGGTGATCTTGCGATGGTCGGCACAGGTGGAGGGTGGCCGGCGAGCGCAGTGACCGTGGTGTGGAGGGCCTGCACGGCGACAAGCAAAACACAACGCTATGAAACTGATGATGAACGTTCCCGCGGTGACCCGTCTGGGGGGTGCACTCCTCCTGGTCATTCTCGGTGCTGGTTGCACGTCTTCGGGCAATCGCACCGTCGCCCACAACCACCCCCAAAGCAGGAATGGTGGGGTCGAATCCATCGCCCGGGCGGGCTTGGTCCGGTCGGGGAGTCACGGATTCCCCGGGGGCAGCGCGGTCTCTCCTCTGGGGGACGCTCCCGGTGAGCGGGACTTGGAATTGACGAGGGAATGGCCCGCCGAACGCCGGACCGCGACTTCGGCATATGCCGCAAACGATGCAGGGCCCGCGTCGGTTCGCTGAGCAGCCGCAAGGCAGTGTGCCCCTGGCTACCGTGACCCGGACGAGGAACGGTCCGGCACGGTCCGGCACGGTCCGGCACGACCCGGCCTTCAGACCTGTGGCACCTTCGCCTCTACGCGTTCTTGCCCTGCTCCAGCGGGCGGGGGGTCATCAGGGAGACCAGGATCAGGATCAGGAAGCCCAGCGGAATGGTGACGATTGCCGGTTGGCTGAAGGGAACGATCGCCCGCGCCGGGTCGATCCCGTAGACGTCCTTGTAGGCTTGGGCGCTCAGGAGGATCCACGCCAGGGAGGAGACCATGCCCACCACGATGCCGGCCGTGATGCCCTGCTTGGTTGTGCGCTTCCAGAACAGAAGCATGACGAGGGCCGGCAGGTTGGCGGAGGCGGCGATGTTGAACGCCCAGCCGACCAGGAAATTGACGTTCATCCTGGAGAACACGATGCCCAGGCAGATCGCCAGCAAGCCCACGCACATCGCGGCGATCTTGGCGGCACGGACTTTTTGAAAATCGTCCAGCTTCATCCCCATGAAGTTGGTCATGAGGTCGTGGGCGACCGCGCCGCTCGCCGCCATGATCAGTCCGCTGACCGTGCCCAGGACCGTGGTGAAGGCCACGGCGGATAGCACCGCGAAGAGCAGTTCGTTCAGGCTGCGCGCCAGCAGCGGAGCGGACATGTTCGAGTCGGTGACATCGAGGTTGCCGCTGGTCATCGCCCCCAGGCCGAGGAAGAGCGTCAGCACGTAGAAAAAGCCAATCGCGGCGATGCCCACCACGGTGCTTTTGCGGGCGCTGAGCTGGTCTTTGACCGTGTAGTAGCGGATCAGGATGTGCGGCAGGGACGCCGTGCCGCAGAACAGAGCCAGCATGAGGGACAGGAAGTCGAGCTTGTCAAAGAGTTTGGCGCTGCGGACCTTCTTGAACGTCGGGCTGGAGCCCGGGGCCATGAAATCGGCGCCCGCCGTGGGTTTCTGGTAATACACAGTGGTGACGCTGCCGTCGGCCTCGGTCAGTTTGTCCGAGCTCCACAGGATGACTTCGCTCTCCTGCATCGTGCGGAGAAATTCGAAGGGACCCAGCGGGCCGGTTTTCTCCACGCCCCCCGGCAACTTGGAGGCGTAGCCCACCGGCGCGAGGTCCGCTTCGCCTGCCTCCTTGCCTCGCGGCAACCCGTTGACGCGCTTCTTGCCGTCCTTCTGCACGGTGAGGGTCTGCGCCTCGGAGAGACGGTCGCCGTCCTTGTGCCAGACGGAAACAACGCCCGCCGGGTTCCTGACGCGGAGGTAGGGCTTGCCGGCCCAAGCGCCGTCCTCGGGCACCACCGTGATGCCGGGTGCGCCGGTGACTTCGGTCGTCGGGACGTTCCGCTGCAGAATCCGCACGGCCTTGCCGTTGGCATCCGTGGGTTTGGTGGTGACGCCTCGCAGGAGGAGGAGGACGGTGATGAAGGCGCAAAGCACCACCAGCAGGGTTCCTTTGATGAACTGGACCCACGTGGTGGAGACCATGCCCGCAGTGGTGACGATCAGGGTCACGATCAAGCCCACCCCGATCACGCCCACATAATGCGGGAAGCCCAGCAACGGCTGAACCAGCGCGCCGGCGCCGACCATCTGCGGAATCAGGTAGAAGCAACTCACCACCAGTGTGCTGATGGCCGCCGCCAGCTTGATGCCACGGGAGTTGAACTTGCTGTCAAGCGCGTCGGCAAACGTATACCGGCCCAACCGTTTCAGCGGTTCGGCGATGATGAACAGCGCCACAATCCACCCTGCGAGATAGCCAATGGAATACAGGAATCCATCGTAGCCATAGAAGGCAATCATCCCGCAGATGCCCAGAAACGAGGCCGCCGAAAGGTAGTCACCGGCGAAGGCGATGCCGTTGACGGCCCAGTGAATACTCCCGCCCGCCGCGAAATAGCCGCTCGCCGACTTGGCCCTGGACCCCAGGTAGAAACTGATGCCGAGGACGGAACCGGTAAAGACCAGGAAGATGAGGACAGCGATCCAGGAGGTTTCGTGAATCATGGGGGCCCTATTTTGATTTACGGCACATCTTCATATAGAACAACGCCACCACGAGCGCGGCGATGATCAAGGCAAAGCCGTATACCACGGCCAGGTTGGCACCGCGCAGGACGGGCTTGCTCATGACCTCCGGCCAGAAGGCGCTCAAGGCCATGAAGCCCCCGTAGAACACGAAGTAAACGAGGAACAGGACCACGCCAAGGCGCGTGTTGTGTGCGACGACCGCCGCGTCCTCCTGCTCCTTGACCACCGGGGGCTTGAAGTCGAGTCCAGCCATGTTTGGTTCCTTCTATTGGCAACGCGCACCCGGATCTGTCCCGGCAACACCGCGGCCCGGATGCGCCCGCGGTGCGACCTGCTAGAAGGTATACTTCAGTCCCAGCGCAACGAGGTGCCGGGTAAACTCGCGCCCGGCCGTATTGGGCACCAGGCTGTCCACCCAGTCATACGAGTAAGCCAGTTCGGCGCCGAGGTGCTTGTCATGAGTGTAGATCAATATCGCGCTGGGCGTGTAGATCCATTCCTCCCGGTTGACCGGGGCCTGCCAATCGCCGCCGTAGAATCTGAAACCCGCTCCGGCCGTGAAAAGGTTGCTGAATCTATGGCGATAGGATAAATCGTACACGATGTCCTCGTAGACACTCGTGCTGACGAAGGCAGGCTG
>JBBQML010000359.1:0-5633 GCA_038328885.1 Verrucomicrobiota bacterium
GACATGGGTTTCCGCGACGACATCGAACTCATCCTCAAGTCCGTTCCCGCAACGCGGCAGCTCCTGTTCTTCTCCGCCACCATCCCGCGCCAGATCCAGGACCTGATCGGGCGGTACTCCAAGGACCCCGCCTGGATCCGGATCGCCGAGGTCGCGCAAAACGCCCCCCAGGTGGAACAGGTCTATTTCGAGGTGGAGCGGCGTTCGAAGATCGAGGCGCTCGCGCGGCTCATCGACGTCAATGACTTCCGCTATGGCATCATTTTCTGCAGCACCAAGGTCATGGTCGACGACCTCGACGGGCACCTGCACTCGCGCGGCTACCAAACCGACCGGCTGCACGGCGACATCACCCAGGCGCAGCGCGACCGGGTGATGGAGAAGTTCCGTCGGCGCGGATTCGAGTTCCTTGTCGCCACGGACGTCGCGGCGCGTGGTCTCGACGTCGACGACCTGGAGGTCGTGTTCAACTTCGACCTGCCGAACGATGCGGAGGACTACACCCATCGCATCGGCCGGACCGGGCGCGCCGGGCGCAAGGGCCAGGCCTTCACCTTTGTCTCAGGCCAGGAGCTCTACAAACTGCAGAGCATGGTGCGCTGGGCCAAGCTGAACATCCGCCGGGGCAAGATCCCCTCCCTGGACGAAGTGGAGGAGGCCCGCACCAACGTGTTCTTCGAGCGCCTCCGAGCCACGCTGGACGCCCGCGAGTTCAAGGCCCACGAACGGATGGTGGACCGCCTCCTCGACCAGGGCTACGCCAGCACGGACATCTGCTCCGCCCTGATCCACCTCCTCCAACAGGGCGGCGGCCCCGGCGGACCGCCCTCCGCCGTCGGCCCTGTCAGCACGAAGCCCTCAACGACCACCGCCCCGCACAAGGCCGCGACCCCCCACGCGGCGAGGGGAACCATCCCCGGCCCCGCAGCATCGACGGTCGCCGCGCCGGTTCCGGCGACCCCAGCCGAGCTTGGCACCCCGTCGACGGCCGGGCCCAGCGCCGCCCCTTCGGCCGAACGCGCGACCCTGCCAACCTCGCCTACTCCGCCAACCCCGCGGCCCCCCTCGCCCAAGCCGTCCTCGCCCAAGCCGTCCTCGCACGCCGCCCCGAGGCCACGCAGCGCACCTGCACCGCTGCCGTCGCACCGGCGACCTGAGCCCGGGATCGAGGACCGTGAATCCGTCCCTCCCGCGAGGGCAGCAGTTCCGTCGACGCCGTACCCCGCTCCGGAGAAGCCTGGCCGCACCGGTCGTGAGCGAGGGATGAAGACGCTGTTCCTAAACGTCGGCCGCAAGCATCTGGTCACGCCCGCGGACATCGTGGGCAAGATCGCCGGGGTGACCCGGCTCCCGGCCGAGGCTGTGGGGGCCGTGGACATCCACCAAAGGCATTCGCTGGCCGACGTGGCCGAGGACCAGGCCGAGTTCATCGCGGTGAAACTCACGGGGATCCGGCTGAAGGGCGTGGTTCTGTCGCCGACCCTGGCGGTGCCCAGCACTGGCGGATCCGCCGGCTGACGCGGTCCCGGTCGTGGAGAACGAGCACCGGTGCCGCCCTCGCTCCCAAAGTTGACTTTGCATTCCTCGCCTATCTATGAAGCACCATGTTTGATTGGTGGTATGGAGGAACCCTGGCTGAGAAGTTGTCGCGGCCTTATGTCCATCTGGTCTTCGGGGCGCGGCAGACCGGGAAGTCCACGCTCCTCCGGCCTCTGAAGCGCGCCGCTTGCTCTCTGGAACTTCCTTTCCCACGCTCGGCGACAGGTGACTTTGGGAGCCGCATCATCGCCTGACCCGGCCGGAATCGTTCCTGAACCGTCCCCGGCACGCTCCAACCCCGGCACCACCGCCGCCGAGAGCCTCTCGGGGTTGATCGAGCGCGTGACGTTCCACAACGAGGACACCGGCTTTGCCGTGCTGAAGGTGAAGGTTCGAGGGAACCGCGACCTGGTGACGGTGGTGGGGTCGCTGGCGTCGGTCGGCGCCGGGGAATGGATCAACGCCCAGGGACACTGGGTGCAGGATCGCGAGTTCGGTGCCCAGTTCCGCTCCGAGATTCTCACCAGTTCCGCGCCCACCACCAAGGAGGGGATCGAGAAGTACCTCGGGAGCGGCATGGTCAAGGGGATCGGCCCCGTCTATGCCAGGAAGCTCGTCGAGCGGTTCGGAGAGACGATCTTTGAAGTGATCGAGAAGGAGTCGGCACGCTTGGAGCAGGTCGACGGCATCGGCCCGACGCGCCGGCGGCGCATCAAGGCCGCCTGGGCGGAACAGAAGGTCATCCGGGAGATCATGGTCTTCCTCCATTCGCACGGAGTCAGCACGAGCCGGGCGGTGCGCATCTACAAGACCTACGGCGATCAGGCCATCGAGACAGTCCGGGCGAATCCCTACACACTGGCCCGCGATATCCACGGCATCGGCTTCAAGACGGCCGATCAGATCGCGCAGCAGGTCGGCATCCCGGTCGATTCACTCGTCCGGGCCTGCGCGGGTTTGAGTCACGTGCTGCTCGAAGCCACGGGTGCGGGGCACTGCGCGCTTCCCGTCGACCAACTCCTGGAGGCTGCCGGGAAGCTGCTGTTGGTGAAGGACGGTATTGTGGCGTCGGCATTGGAGCGTAACCTGGCCGAGGGCGAGGTCGTGAGGGAGAGCATCGAAGGTCAGGAACTGGTCTTCCTGTCGTCGCTGCGCCGCGCGGAGTTGGGGATCGCGCGCCGCATCCAGGCACTGTGCACCGAGCCCTCGGAGTATCCGCCGATCGACCTGCCCCGGGCGGTGGCGTGGTGCCAGGAGAAGACCGGGAAGGCCCTGGCGCCGAGCCAGCAGGCGGCCTTGGAACGAGCTCTGACCAGCCGATTGCTCGTGCTCACCGGGGGACCGGGTGTCGGCAAGACCACGCTGGTGAACGCCATTCTCCTCATCCTCCGCGCCAAGAAGGTGAAGTGCCTCCTGTGCGCGCCAACGGGGCGGGCGGCCAAACGTCTGGCGGAAGCGACCGGACTGGAGGCCTCGACCATCCACCGACTGCTCGAGGCCCAGCCCGGCTCGGGCACCTTCGGCCGTAACGAGGCCAACCCACTCGTGGCTGATCTCCTCGTGGTGGACGAGTGCTCCATGGTGGATGTCCCCTTGATGAACCACCTCCTGCGCGCTCTTCCGCGCAACGCGAGCCTGCTGCTCGCCGGCGATGTCGATCAATTGCCGTCGGTCGGTCCGGGCATGGTGCTGCGTCACCTGATCGAGAGCCGCGTGGTACCGGTGGTCCGCCTGACGGAGGTGTTCCGTCAGGCCGCGCAGAGCCGCATCATTACCACCGCCCACCGCCTGAACGCCGGGTACTTGCCCGAGGAGACAACGGGGGAGGGCGTGTCGGACTTCTACTTCGTGGAGCGCGAGGAACCCGAGGCGATCGCCGGCACGCTGGTCCAGTTGGTCCGCGACCGGATCCCGGCGCGCTTCGGGCTTGATCCAATCCGGGACGTCCAGGTGCTGTGCCCGATGAATCGGGGATCGCTCGGCATTCGGGAATTGAACCTTCGCCTGCAGGACGAATTGAACCCGGTCCGCTCGGACGAGCCGGGCGTGGAGAAATTCGGGTGGCACTTCCGGCCGCGCGACAAGGTCATCCAGACGGAGAACGACTACGAGAAGGACGTGTTCAACGGCGACATCGGGCAGGTGCTCCGCATCGATCCAGGGGAACGTGAAATGGTCGTCCGATTCGACGGCCGCGAGGTGCTCTACGATTTTGGTGAGCTGGACGAGTTGGCCCTGGCCTATGCGATCACCGTCCACAAGTCGCAGGGCTCGGAGTTTCCTGCGGTGGTGATGCCCCTGGCGATGCAGCACTATCTCCTGCTCCAGCGAAACCTCGTGTACACGGGCCTGACCCGGGGGCGGAGGCTGGTGGTCCTGCTCGGCCAGCGGAAGGCGCTCGCCATCGCCGTGCGCAACAACCCGACCGTGAGCCGGTTTTCCGGGCTCCTGGCCCGGCTGCGCGCGGACTCGGCTGCCGCTGGAGGGGCCCGCTGAGTCGAGCCCGCCCCGTGCCTCCTCCCAGGAGGCGAGCGCCATCGGTGGATGGGAAGGCGGCTCCGAACGAGCGGAACCCTCCAGAGCAACAGCCCGTCCGACGGCCGTGCCAGCCGCGTTGACGCCGCCCACACCCGCGGCGAAGCATCCGCCCCACCAAGACATGAGCAATCCCGACCTCAAGATCGAGAAGCTGGCGACCGGCAGCGGCGCCCAGCCCACCAAGGGCCAAACCGTCACCGTCCACTACACGGGCTGGTTCACCGATGGACAGAAGTTCGACAGCTCCGTCGATCGCGACGAGCCGTTCCAGTTCGTCCTCGGCGCCGGCCAGGTGATCCCGGGTTGGGACCTGGGCGTGGCGACGTTACGGGTCGGTGACAAGGTCAAGCTGACGCTCCCGCCGGAACTCGCCTACGGACGGGCCGGCTATCCGGGAGCCATACCTCCCAACGCGACGCTGGTCTTCGAGGTGGAGTTGCTCGCCGTCGACTGAGTCGCTGCATTTCTTCACTCATCGCGACCTTCGTCCCGCCGAATCGAGTGCGGGTTGCTGCATCAGGGTCCTGGACGCGGAGAGCACTTAACGAGCGTTCGCCCTGTCACGACTGCCCCGGAGCGGCATTCCGCGTATGGATGCCCTCGCGGACAAGCCTTGGGGGATGAGAGAGTTCGCGATTGTCGATCCGGACGGCATCTCTTGCGCATCGGCCAGAGGCTTTGACGCCGACGCGCTGGCACTCCACCCGCTTGCCCGCCCCACGTCAGACCCCTAGCATGAAGGCATGAAGGTTCTTGTCACCGGCGGTGCCGGCTACATCGGTTCGGTCTGCGTCGAGCAACTCCTCGACGCCGGCCACGAAGTGACGGTGTTCGACAACCTGAGCGAAGGTCACCGGTCGGCCGTGGATCCCCGGGCACGCTTCGTCCTCGGCTGCCTCTCCGATCTTGAAGACCTGGTGGTGGCGCTCAACGGCAGCGGAGCGGAAGCGGTGCTGCACTTCGCGGCAAATGCCCTGGTTGGGGAATCGATGCAGAACCCGGGGAAGTATTTTCGCAACAACGTGAGCGGCGGGTTGAACCTCCTCGAGGCCTCGGTGAGCGCCGGCGTCCGCAAGTTTGTATTCAGCTCGACCTGCGCCACGTATGGCGTGCCGGAACGGGTGCCCATGGACGAGACTCTCCCCCAGCGGCCCATCAACCCCTATGGGGAATCCAAGCTGATGTTCGAACGGATGCTGGAGTGGTACCAACGCATCCACGGACTGGAGTTCGTCGGCTTTCGCTACTTCAACGCCGCCGGAGCCAGCGAGCAACGGGGTGAACATCACGCCGTCGAGACCCACCTGATTCCCAACATCCTGAATGTCCCGCTCGGCAAGTCCCCGGCCGCCTCGATTTTCGGCACCGACTACCCGACCGCGGACGGCACGTGCGTGCGGGATTACATCCACGTGATCGACCTCGCCGACGCCCACATCCGGGCCCTGGAGCCCGGCAGGGCCGGTTTCTTCAACCTCGGCAATGGTGGTGGCTACTCCGTGCGCGAGGTCATCACCGCGTGCGAGCAGGTCACGGGGACCACCATCCCGGTGAAT
>JBBQML010000360.1:0-5607 GCA_038328885.1 Verrucomicrobiota bacterium
GCCCCCGAGGATGTGATCGAGGATTCCGCGCCGCTATTCGCCCGCCATCATCCTGAGGAGGTCGACGAGCTGATGTCGTCCATCCGGGAATCCGCGCGTGGACTGACGCCGTGGCAGCATGAGTTTCGGCTCCTGCTTCCCGATGGCACGGTGCGCTGGCTGTCTGGTGACGCCGTACCGCAGCGGGAGGTGGACGGCTCGACGCTCTGGCACGGCTTGATCATCGATATCACCGAGCGCAGGCGGGCGGAGGAGTCCCATGCCCGGTTGGCGACGGCCGTCGAGCAGGCCGCCGAGACCATCGTGATCACCGACACGCACGGAGTGATCCTCTACGCCAATCCGGCATTCGAGGTCAGCACCGGGTACACCTGCGCGGAGGCCATCGGTCAGAATCCGCGGATGCTCAAGAGCGGCCGGCAGGACGCCGGATTCTACCGCCAGATGTGGGACACCCTGGCGCGCGGGGACGTGTGGCGCGGCCACTTCAAGAATCGGCGCAGGGATGCCACGGAGTACGAGGAGGACGCCACCATCTCGCCGGTGCGGGATTGGAAGGGAACGATCGTCAACTATGTGGCCGTCAAGCGCGACGTCACGAGGGAGGTGCAGCTCGAGGCCCAGTTCCGGCAAGCCCAGAAGATGGAGGCCTTCGGGCTGTTGGCCGGCGGGGTCGCGCATGATTTCAACAACCTGCTCGGGGTGATCCTCGGGAACGCCGAGCTGATTCGGATGAACCTCTCGGCGGAGGACCAGAGGGAGTCGCTCCAGGAAATCGTCAGGGCGAGCGACCGTGCCGCCAATTTGACCCGCCAACTGCTCGCCTTCAGCCGCCGGCAGGTCATGCACTTCCAGTCGGTGGATCTCACCGAGATCGTGGCGGACATGGTCAAGATGCTGCAGCGCATCATCGGCGAAGACATTTCACTGCAAACGCAACTGGGGCCCGGGTCGGCCCCGGTGCAAGCCGATCCGGGCATGATGGAGCAGGTGGTGCTCAACCTGGCGGTCAACGCGCGCGATGCGATGCCCGAAGGCGGCCAACTGAGCCTCAGGGTGGAATGGATCACGGTGGACGAAGCCACCGCCGCGTTCCGCTCCCCGGCCGGTTCCCGGGACTTCATCCGTCTCAGCGTTCGGGACACCGGCAGCGGCATTGCGCCCGAGGTGCTGCCGCATATTTTCGAGCCCTTCTATACCACCAAGGACGTCGGCAAGGGCACGGGTCTGGGGCTGGCCACGGTGCATGGAATCATGGGTCAACACCAGGGTTGGGTCGAGGTCGAGAGCGAGCCCGGCCACGGGTCCGCCTTCCATGCGTACCTGCCCCGGCTGGCGGGCACGGAGGAGTTGCCGACTGAGGATGAGCCCACCCCTCCGGTTCGCGGCGGCCGCGAGACGATTCTGCTGGTGGAGGACGAACTCACCCTGCGGTCCCTGGCCACCCGCGTGCTGGAGCGCTACGGCTACCGCGTACTCGCGGCCGACAGCGGCGTGGCAGCGCTCGGCTTGTGGCCGGAACACGGCCCCTCGGTGGATCTGCTGCTGACGGATCTCATCATGCCCCGGGGCGTGTCCGGCCGCCAACTGGCGGAGCAATTGCAGGCGGGGACGCCGGGGCTGAAGGCTCTTTACATGAGCGGTTATCCGGGCGAGGTGGCCTGGCGCGGGCTGGACCTGCGCGAGGGCGTCAACTTTCTGCAGAAGCCCTTCAGCCCGGCCGGACTCGCACGGGCCGTGCGCGATTGCCTGGATACCCCGCTGAACGGGGCCGTACACCCCCTGAGTGTGGGCTCCAGCGAGGCCGCCACCACGTCGTCCGCCACGGAGCACCCGCCCGCCAACGGAACCTGACCCTGCGGCCCAACGGCCGGGGCTTTCAATAGGTGGGACTGACCCCCCCGGTCGCACGGAACCTGACCCTGCGGCCCAACGGCCGCGGCTTTCAATAGGTGGGACTGACCCCCCCGGTCGATGCCCCGCCCGCGGGGCCGGGCGACGGTGCCCGAACGTGAACCGGCGTCATTCGGGTTCCCCAGCCGGCCGGTTTCCGTCAGTGTGCGGCGTGAACATTCCAGCTTCCTGGGGGCGCACGATGAGGCGGTGGCTCCCCCGACTCCTCCTCGTCGGCTGCCTGGGCGCGGGTGCGCTCGTGCCTGCTAACGCCGGTGCGGCAACGTCCCCGGCCGCCAAGGGTCGCGTGCCGGTGATCCTCGACACGGACATCGGCGATGACATCGACGACACGTGGGCGCTGGGATTGCTGCTGAACTGCCCGGAACTGGACGTGAAGCTGGTGGTGGGGGATTACGGCCGCCCGCAATACCGCGCACGCCTGCTGGGAAAATTGCTCACCGCGATGGGCCGGCCGGGGATTCCGATCGGCGTGGGGGTCGAGGTGGCCGGGGTCGGAGGCGTGGAATCCCAGGGCGCCTGGTTGGGTGACTACGACCTGACGACCTACGCAGGGAAGGTGCATAAGGACGGGGTCCAGGCGTTGATCGACACGATTCTATCGTCTCCCGAACCGGTGATCCTGATCGCCATCGGACCGGTCCCCAACGTCGCAGCGGCGCTGGCCCGCGAGCCACGCATCACGCAGAAGGCGCGCTTCGTCGGGATGCATGGCAGCGTGCGCCTGGGCTACGGCGGCAGCACGAACGTGGCCGCCGAGTGGAACGTGAAGTGCGATCCCGCGGGCCTGCAGAAGGTGTTCGCCGCGCCATGGGCGAAGACGATCACGCCCCTCGACACCTGCGGTTTGGTGGATCTGTCCGGGGCGCCCTTCGCGCGGGTGCGGGATTCCGAGGAGCCCATTGCCCGCACGATCATGGCCAATTACCGGGCTTGGGCCGCTCGCCGCAAGGACCTGGCCCCCGCGGACGTGGAACGGAAGTCGTCCACGCTCTTCGATTGCGTCGCGGTCTACCTAGCGGTCACCGAGGACCTCTGCCGGATGGAGTCCTTGCCGATCCGCGTCACCGACGACGGTTTCACGCGGGTGGACCCGGCGGGGGCGGCGACCCGGGTGGCGGGCGGTTGGAAGGACCTCAATGCCTTCCGCGACTGGATGGTGACACGGCTCGTGGCGCATTGAGCCGGCGACGCCGGGATCGGGGAATGAACGAGGACGGACAGGATGGGATCGGGGTCGAACCGGGGGCAACCTCAAGCCTTCACCCGGGGTCCTGGCTTCGTTCTCGTGCGGTTTGAGGTCCGCGCCTCTCGTGGGGGTTATCCGGGGACTTCGGGTCTGGCGGCTTCCTCGGCGGCGATCCGTGAGATGTGCCGGCGGAAGTCCTCGTCCTCGCCTTCGAGGATCGCCGCGAGGGATTCCTGGAAGTCGGCACGGCGACACCACTCGCGCATGTAGTCCTCCCAGGATTGCCAGAGGCGGCGGGTCTGGCGGCTCATGGTGTCCTCGTAGACGAGCATGTAGGCGCGCTCGAAGATCGAGACGAGGATGCCGAAGAGGGCCAGCTTGCGTTCCTTCTGGTCGGCGCGGAGCTCCAGGTCCGAGCCGCTGCGGCGCAGCATTTGGAGGTCGGCATGGTCGAGGACGAGTTTGAGGAAGCCGGTGTATTCGTCGGCCAGGCGTTGGAAGATCTCCTCCTCCTCGTTCTGGCGTTCCCGGCGTTGTTCCCAGATGAAGACGAGGATGGCGAAGGGCAGGGCGACGACCGTCACCAGGTAGCTCAGGAACTCGAACCACTCCAGTAGGGTCCAACCGCTGGTGAAGGCGAGGGCCATGGGCGAGGATCGGCTGGGCCGGCGAGGGAGGCAAGCCGGGCCGTTCCGCCGTTCCGCCGCTGCGGGTGGTGCAGGTCGTGGACGCTCCGAATTCATTTGCGGGGTTGGAAGCGGGCTCCCTAGCTTTCTTCGCCGGGTGGCCTCCCGGTGGTTGAATGGACGAAACTATGATGACTCCGCATCCCTCCGCCGCCGAACTCGCCGAACTTGGCACGGGTCTCCATCGCCTGGCCCGGAACCTCTGGTGGACCTGGAACCAGGACGCCCAGGACCTCTTCCAGGAACTCTCGCCGCGTTCGTGGCAGAACCTCTACCACAACGCGGTGGCGGTGCTCCGGGAGGTGTCCGATTACGAGTTGCGCACGCATCTGATGGAGCCGGGATTCCGGCAGCGCGTGGTGGAGGTCCTTGAGGATTTCGACGCGTACCTGAAGGAGTCGGCGACCTGGGGACGCGAGCATGCGCCGGGGCTGCACGAGCGGCCCGCGGCGTATTTTTCGGCCGAGTTCGGTTTCCACGAGACCTTGCCGATCGCGGCGGGCGGCCTGGGAATCCTGGCCGGCGACCATGCGAAGGCGGCGAGCGATCTGGGGATCGGATTCGTCGGGGTCAGCCTGTTCTATCGGGAGGGCTACTTTCAGCAGGCGATCGACCAGAACAACTGGCAGACGGAGTACTACTCCTGGCTGGATCCGCGGAACCTGCCCATCGAGCCGGTGCTGGACGGGGCGGGGGAGCCGGTCAAGTGCTCCGTCCGGGTGGGGATGAGCACGGTGTTTTTCCAGGCTTGGCGGGTGAATGTGGGTCGTTGCCCGGTCTACCTGCTGGATCCGTACCTCGAGGAGAATGAGGAGCACTTCCGCCGACTGGCGACGCGGGTTTACGGGGGCGACTCGACCACGCGGATCATGCAGGAGATCCTCCTGGGGGTGGGCGGGGTGCGCCTGCTGCGGGCCTTGGGAATCCAGCCCTCGGTGTTCCACATGAACGAAGGGCACGCGGCGTTCCTGATCCTGGAACTTGTGCGGGAGCGCCTCGCGACGGGGATCGGCTTCGAGGCGGCGATGGCGGCCACCCGCGAGGAATGCGTCTTCACGACGCACACACCGGTGGAGGCGGGGCACGACCGGTTCAGCGGCGAACTGATGGACTACATCGCCCACAAGTTCCAGACCCAGCTGGGACTGACCCACGACCAGATGATGGCGCTGGGGCGGGTGAAGGTGGGTGACTCGCACGAGCCGTTCTGCATGACGGTCCTCGCCCTGAAGGGGTCGCGGGCGGCCAACGGGGTCAGCGAACTCCACGGGCAGGTCAGCCGGGAGATGTGGCAACCGCTCTTCCCCGGTCGGAAGGTCGACGAGGTGCCGATCGGCCACGTGACCAACGGGGTGCATCTTCCCGGGTGGATGAAGGGCGCGGCGCGGCGGTTCTGGTACGGGAAGTACTGTGACTGGGAACGGACCAACCGGAACAGCTTCGGCAATCCGCCTGCGCCCCACGCCCGGACCTCGGATTTCTGGGAGCGCCTGGTGAACTCGACGGAGTTCTGGGAGCGGATCACCGATCCGGCGCTGACCTCGGACGAGGAGATCTGGTCGCTCCGCTACAAGCTGCGCCGGCAGTTGGTCGAATTCGCCCGCCGCCGGTTGCTGATCCAGGGCCAACGGATCTCGCAGCGTGACTTCATCGAGTTCGACCACCTCCTCAGCGTGGATGCCCTGACCATCGGGTTTGCGCGTCGCTTCGCGACGTACAAGAGGGCGCCGCTGATCTTCGAGCACTTCGAGGACATCGTCGGCCTGATCAAGGATGCCCGACGCCCGGTGCAGTTCATCTTCGCCGGCAAGGCGCATC
>JBBQML010000361.1:0-5601 GCA_038328885.1 Verrucomicrobiota bacterium
GCGCTCCGCACCGCCGCCGTGGGCCGGGATCCATTCGAACTGATCCTCTACGACGCAGAAATGCCGGGCAACGATCTCCTCCAGGCCGCGCGGCGGTTACGGGCGTTGGCGGCGCCGGGTTGCCGCCTGGTGGCGATCACCGCCCCGAGCGCTGCGGCCGACGACCGTGGCTTATCGTCCGTGGGCGTGACCGGAACCCTGGTGAAGCCGTTCCGCCAGTCCAACCTGGCCCCGGAGTTGCAGGGGATCCTTACCGGCCAAGCCGAGACGCCCCCCCCCGCACCAGTCGCGGAGGAGTCCACGAGCCTGCCCGGCAGCGGGCTCCTGGTGCTGCTCGTGGAGGACAATCCCCTGAACCAGCGGGTCGCGGTGGAGTTCCTGCGTCGGCTCGGGGCCAAGGTGGTCCCGGCAGGTTCCGGGCTCGAGGCCCTGAAGGCCCTGCAGCGCGAACGCTACGACCTCGTCCTCATGGACTGTCAGATGCCTGACATGGACGGCTACGAGGCGACGCGTCGTATCCGGGAGATGGAGGCCGCAGGATGGCCCGACCCGGTGCCGCCGCCGCCGCGCCAGCACGGCCGGCTTCCGATCGTGGCGTTGTCGGCAAACGCGCTCGCCGGCGACCGCGAGCGGGGGTTGGCGGCGGGGATGGATGACTACCTGACCAAGCCGCTGCGCCAACCGGAACTCGCCCGGATCCTCCGGCTCATCTCGACCGAGGGCCTGGAGGACGGGCAACCGCGGTTCGTCCAGGGCCCCGCCTCGGCGTGCACGACCCAGCCGGGGGATGCCGCGCTGAAGGCGGAACCCGAGGGTATTGCTCCCCTTGAAGGATCACCGGCGAGTCCGGCGACAGACTCGCCGGCCGACCCGGGGGAGGGGACAGCGGTGCTCGATCCGGAGCCGTTGCGGGCGCTGGAGTCGCCCGAGAACCCGGGCGCGGCGGGCGAGTTCATCCGCGAGTTTCTCACCGAGGCCCCGCGGCGGCTGGAGCGGATTGGAGCGGCGTTGGGGGCGGGACACGCGGGGGTGGTGGGCTCGGAATGCCACGGCCTGAAGGGCAATGCCAGGAACATGGGGACCAGCCGCCTGGTCGAGGCTTGTGACGCGCTGGAAGCCACCGCTCAACGCGCGGATCTCGTGCCGGGGCCGGGATTGTATGCGCAAGTCCTGCGCGAGTTCGCCCTCGCGCAGGAGGCCCTGCTGCGCTGGCTCGACCCGACACCCCCTGCCGCCTGAAGAAATGGCCTCGCCCGCGATTCACATCGCGCTGGTTGTGTCGCTGGCGGCTGCCTGGGCGATTTCCACGCTCCGCGCTGGCGCGGCGGACGCCGCGGAGGTGGCCGGCCCGCCCTGGTTGTTCGAGGTCGTGACCGTGGGCCCGGCCGTGTCCGGGGGGGTGGGGTTGGCCGCGCCCGTACCCTCCGGACACGGCGCGTCCGCCGCCGGGTTGAGCCTCCGCTGGACCGGTGCGGTTCCACCCTCCGGCTGGCGCCCGGGAGACGAGTGGCGGCTGCCCACCCCCGGGGGCGCGGCGGTGACGCTGCGGGTGCGGGACCTGAGATTTCTGGCGGACGAGGGGACGCTGGTACGGGGGGAGTTGGTGGGTGACCCGGGCTCGGAGGTTCTGCTGGCCAGTCACGGAGCGGCGCTGACGGCGACGCTGCGGCCCCGCTCCGGCGCCGCCAGCCTGCTGCAACCCGCCGCGGGCGGTCTCCACCGGATCCAGCTCCAGGACGACCGGTTCGAGCCACCGCGATGCGGCAACGTGCCGGCGGCAGGCCGGCCTGATCGGGCACTCGCCGGGTTGGCTGGTTTCGAGGTCGTGCCTGGTGCAGGGGTGACGCCCCTTTCGGTCACCGTCACCCAAACGCTCGACATCGCGTTCTGCCACACCCCGGCGGCGGAGGCGGGCGCCGGCGGCACGGAGGGCATGCGCTCGCTGCTGGCCCTGGCATTGATGGAGGCGAACGACGCCTACGCCCGGAGCGGGGCGTTGCTGCAGTTGCGGATGGTGGCGCAACGCCGCGTTGCCTACAGCGAATCCGGCAACCTCGCCACGGATCTGGACCGTTTGGGGCGGGCCGGCGACGGCTTCCTCGAGGAAGCGCATCGGATCCGCGACGAGACGGCCGCAGACCTCGTGTGCCTGGTGGTCGAGTCCGAGGCGAGCAATGCCCTGGCCGGCATGGCCAACCAACTGCAGGGCACCAGCGCGGAACTGGTGGCCCGGGGGTTCACGGTCTGCGTCCGGCCCTATCTCGCGGGGAACTACACGCTGCCGCATGAAGTCGGTCACCTGCTGGGGTGCGATCATGACCGCGAGAACTCGATCGGAGCCGGGTTGAACGCCTGGGCGTATGGGACTCGGATCACCGTGGACGGAGTGGTCTATCGCACGGTCATGGCCTACCGGCCAGGACGGCAGATGCCCCATTTTTCGAACCCACGGGTGCTTTTTCGCGGGGTTCCGACCGGCTCTGCGGACGGCCGCATGGCCGCGGACAATGTGCGGACCCTGAACTCGACGGCGGCTCTCGTCGCGGGGGTCCGCGAGCCGCCCGCCAGGGTCGGCTTTGCGAGTGCGACGGTGGAGGTGAGCGAGTCCGCGGGAGTCTTGCGGGTGACGCTCGAGCGGACGGGGCGTCTCGACGCCGCTGAGGTTGGGGTGGTGGCCGTGCCGGGTGGGGGGCAGGAGGAGCCTCCCATCGCTCTGCTGACCGAACGCGTCACCCTGCCCGCCGGGGTCTCCACGGCAACCGTTGAGGTCGGCATCCACGACAACGATTCCGCCGGCGGTCCCCGGCGATTTGGCCTCCTGCTCCACGCGCCGGCGCCGGCTTCGGTGCTGGCCGTGGGACCGATCGGCGTGTTGACGGTGGTGGTGCTCGACGACGAGACCGAGTCGGGCACGGTGCTGGACTCGGGCTTCCGGTCGCAGCCGGGAGCGGATCACACGGTCACATCGCTGTTGGTCGAACCCGATGGCCAGATCCTGGTGGGCGGTGGGTTCGCCACGGTGAACGGCGAGAGGCGCTGGCGGTTGGCCCGGTTGGGAGTGGGCGGGAGCGTGGAACCCGGGTTCGCGCCCGAGGTGAAGTACCAGGTCAACGCCCTGGGACGCTGGCCGGACGGACGCCTGCTGTTGGGTGGCGAGTTCAACACCGTTGACGGCGTGCGGCTGAACCATGTCGCCGTGCTCGAGGCGGATGGTCGTCCAGCGGCGGGGTTTGAGTTTGACTTGGGCACGGACTATCCGGTCCGGGCGGTGCTACCCCTGGCGGGGGGGCGGATGTTGATCGGGGGTGGCTTCACGAGCGTGCAGGGCCGGTTTCTGCCGCGGGTCGCCCGGCTGTTGCCGACGGGCCAGCCGGATGCCTCGTTTGCGCCGGGGCAGGGTCCCGACGGCGAAGTGCTTGCCCTGGCTCTCGACGGGCTCGAACGGGTCGTGATCGGTGGCCGGTTCGGCGCGGTGTCCGGACAGCCGCGGCCAGGAGTCGCGCGGTTGACGGCCGGGGGCGGTCTGGACGCCGGTTTTGTCGTGCCCGGCACGGCGGACGGTCCGGTGCGGGCGCTCTCGGTCGATCCCCTCGGACGCATCGTGCTGGCGGGGGAGTTCACGCGCCTGGCGGGGCGCGCGGCGGGAAGGGTGGCCCGGTTGCTGGCCGACGGTTCGCCGGATTCCGCCTTCGACTCGGGCACCGGGGCCGATGGGCCGATCCTCACGCTGGCGCTGGCTGGAGATGTCGCGATCTGGATTGGAGGCAGCTTCACCCGGGTGGACGGGGTGCCCCGCAAGCGGGTGGCGCGGCTGTTACCCGACGGCGGGCTCGACACCAGCTTCGAGCCGGGAGTCGGGCCGAACGACACGGTGTTGGTGGTGTCGCCGAGGACGGGCGGACCGACCTATATCGGCGGGCTGTTCACCGAGGTCAACGGCGTGGCCCGGGGTGGGGTGGCGGCCTTGCTCCCCGCCGCCCCGGTACCAGCGCGTTTCGTGGAGTTCCGACTCGAAGGGGACCGTGTTCGTTGGGGAGCGGTGGCGGAACCACGGCAGGTGTACCGGCTCGAGGAGTCGGTGGATCTGCAGACCTGGACCTCCAGCGAGACCGGCGTGGCGGACCTGGCCGGTGGCGTGGCGGGCGCACGCAACCGCTCGGTGACCGGGGCCGAGTACTTCCGGCTCCGGCGCCAGGTCGAGTGAGGGGCGACCCCGGGCCCGGAAGGTTGACGCGACTTTGGGTCGGCCCCTAGCTTCCGACGCCTGTGCTTGCCGGTGGCTGCGGGCAGCTTTCGTTCCGTGGCCGGCTGCCCAGGCCAGGGTCCGGGTCCGCCCAAACTCAACACAATGAACGATGAATCTTCAGTACGTCGGCCGGCGGCTCGGGAAACGTCCTCGGGACGATCCGGGTGGCGCAGCCGATTGGGCGTCAAACTGCTCGTCGCCGGTCTGAGCCTGGGCCTGCTGCTGCTGGCCGCGGAGATCGGCTTGCGCATCGCCGGGTTCGGCCGCGTGGAGATCTACGACGCCGACCCGAAGCTTTTCTGGCGGCTCAAGCCGAACCAGGAGTGCTTCACCAAGGTCGATCGCAAGCCGGTACGCATCAACTCCCGCGGCACGCGGGGGCCCGAGTTTGCCGTGCCCAAGCCAGCGGACCTCATCCGCGTGCTCTCGTTGGGCGACTCCAAGACGTTTGGCTGGGGCCTCGCCGAAGCGGAGACGTATTCGTTCCGGTTGCAGCAACTCCTTCAGGAGCGCGTAGGCGCGGCGGCCCGGATCGAGGTCATCAACGCGGGTGTGAACGCGTGGTCCTACCCTCAGATCCGGCTGTTTCTCCAGGAATACGGCTTTGCGTGGCAGCCCGACATCGTGGTGCTCGCCGATGCCAACCTGTGGACCCAGTTTTCCGAGGACAACGACCCGGCATTCGTGCGGCAGATGCTCGGCCGGGTGCGCCTGAAGAACCTGCTCCGGCGCTCGGCGATCTACCATTTCGTGATCGAGGTTCAGTTGAACAACTTCTATCAGCGCCACCGTACGAAGTTCATCCCGGTCGACCCGAAACAGGACCAACTCTTCAAGGAGGCGCAGAAGTCCGATCCGGACGCCTTCTTTCGCACCGCGATCGAGCAGGTCTGCACGCTCTCCCTGGCGGCAAAGGTGCAACCGGTGGTGCTGTTTATCCCCCTCCTCACCGATCTGGAGGCCGGGGCGACCAACAACGTCCAGCGCGCCAAGCGTGACGTTTGCCATCGCCTGACGGTGCCGTTCCTGGATTTTGGTGATGACCTGAAGTGGCCGGAGGCCGGCGACTGCTATCTCGAGGCCGACCCTGTCCACCTGAATGTGAAGGGGAACGAGTTGGTGGCACGGCGCTTGGCGGAGGTGCTGACACCGCTGCTGAACCCCCGCACGGTCTCACCCTAGAACCGGGACCGGACCGCGCCTCTCCCGAGGCGCAGCGGGTCGTACGCGGGTGACGCGTGGGAGTCGCTTCCCACGCACGGCGCGATGGGACGCGCAGCGGTTCTGGAGAACCGCGCTCTCGGACCGCGCCTCTCCCGAGGCGCAGCGGCTCGTACGCGGGTGGCGCCTGGGAG
>JBBQML010000362.1:0-5584 GCA_038328885.1 Verrucomicrobiota bacterium
GGCGGACGCCTTGGATGCCGCTTGAACCGCCGCGGCCACGGCCTTCCCGTCGAGCTTGCCTTCCACCGGACGCCCCGCGGTCCCGGCGAGGAAGCCGTCGTGAAGAAACCGCTGCCAGACAGCTTCGTCCGGCGTCTTGGACAGCGCGGTGAAGGTGGCGCGCACCAGATCGTGGGGCTTCACCGCAGCGTTACCGGCCAACCGGGCGAGGACCTCGATCTCGGTCACGCCATCGAACAGCGGTTCGATGAGCGGCTGGACGGCGACCAGGGTGCCATCGGTGGAACGTCCATCACCCCACGATTCGAGGTAGTGCGCCGCGGGGAATTGCCAGTCGGAAACCTCGGTGGTCTCGTCTTCGTGATAGCCCAACCGGAGCACCGTCTTCGCCTTGCGCTGCGTGGCCGCCCAATTGAGGTCGACCGGTGCGTCGTAGACCGGGTTGCCCGAGAGCACGATCAGGGTCTCGACCTGACCACCCTGCAGGGCAGCAGCAAGCTCGGCCAGGGTGCCGCCGCCGTGATCCGGAGCCTCGAGCAGATCAACCGTCTTCCCGTAGGCATCGAGAGCCGCGTTCAGGGCCTGGGCCACGGCATGGACGGCACCCGGTTGGTTGTAACCCGCGAGCACCACCGCCCTGCCCTTGTGCGCCACCAGATCAGCCGCGCACTCCGTGATCCATTTCGCGTCGACGCCCGCCGGCTTGGGCACGGCCTCACAGGCGGTCCTGGCCTCCCCGGCAGGGAGGATCTCCGCCGCGAGGGCCGCCGCCAGGGCGAAGACCTGACCAGCCGCCAGGCGCAGTCGGTGGTCGGCGTTGGAACCCGTCACCGTCAGCATGGCCTCGGCCACGTAGAGACGGTTCATGGTGTCGCTGGCCACCGAGACCTTGCGGCCGCGGGCGAACCCCCGGTTCAGGCGGGCGCTCTCCTCCTCGCGGCCGAGGAAATCGCAATCGAGAGAAACAACGACCTGGGCCTTCTCCAGGCGGTAATGCGGCCGGACCGCGGCTCCCGTGGCCAGGCTGGCACCCGCCCGGTGAACATCAAAGTCCACCGACTCGTAGGAATACCACTTGGCCTGGGGGAGCCTGGCCAGAAGCGCCTGCTGCAGACGGAGGCGAGTGGGGGAACTCGAACGGCCCGCAAGGATGGCGAGTCCCGCTCCCTGGCGGCCGGCCGTGGCCTGGGCAAGCCCGGCGAGGAAATCGATCGCGGCCTCGCGGGATGCGGTGTTCCCCGCCTTCAGGCAACGTTTCGCGCGGTCGGGGTCGTACAGGTCAAGCACCGAGGCCTGGACGAACGCGTCCGTGCCGCCGTTGCTGTCGGGGTGGCGGTCATTGCCCTCGACCTTCACGGGCCGGCCGTCGTGCTGCTTGGCCACCAGCGGGACGGCGCCGGACCTTGTCGGCATGGACGTCGCGAAGAACTGCGGGACGCCATGGGTGTAGCCCTCCGGTTGCTTCGCGAAAGGGTAGATCTTCTCCTCGGGGCGACGGCAACCCGTGAGCCCGAAACCTGCCAGCGCGATCGAAGCCCCCATCCGCTTGACGAAGGTGCGGCGGGTGGTGGGGTCGGTCAGCTCACTTGCCCCGGCAGGGAACTCGCGTTCGACGAACGCGTTGAACTCGGGCGTGCCAGCGAGGTCATCGAGGCCACGCCAGTAACGGACGCCACCCAGCGGCTCGGGACACGGAGGCGGAATGGTCTTCATCGATGGCAGGCGGAACAGTTCTGCGAGGAGGCGATCTTCCAGTCGTGCACCGCCTGGAGCATCGAGGCCTTGTGGGCGACGGGATCCTCCGGCTGCCAGTCGAGGTTGTAGACCTGCTCGGGATCACGGAGGAAGGCCGCCGGATCACGATGGCATTCGAGGCAGAACCCCATGCTCAACGGCTTGGCGTGCTGAACCTCTTCCATCCGGTTGATTTGCCCGTGGCAATGCACGCAACTGACCCCGCGGTTCACATGGACAGCGTGATTGAAATAGACGTAGTCGGGCGTCTTGTGGACCTGCACCCACGGGATCGGCTTCCCCGTGGCATAGCTGTCCCGCACGAGCTCCAGGCGCGGATCCGTGGCCAGCACCGCCGTATGGCAGTTCATGCAGGTGGAGGCGGCCGGCACGTTCGAGTACCACGACTTCTCCACGCCGTTGTGGCAGTACCGGCAGTCCATGCCGACCTGATCGACATGGGTGGCATGGGAAAAGGGCACGGGCTGGACCGGCTGATACCCGACACGCGTGTACTTGGGCGTGAAGTAGTACCAGACGCCCGCGCCTGCCGCCGTGCCGGCCAGGATCGCACCCGCGATCAACTGCGCCGGCAGCTTGTTGGTCCACCTGGGGAATATGTCGGACATGGGTCGGTGACGCGCTGATGCGGTGACACGCTTAAGGCGCGGCATTTCATCAGCATTAGGAAAGACGTGTCAACGAAAGGCCCGCACCCGAAGAGGTCGTTCTCCTCGGAGTCCGATACAGCCTCTCCCGGAGCAGGCACCCTCCAACACGAATCGCCGGCGCGTTGGTTTACGAGCCGGCCATCCTCGGGGCAAGCCGTGATTCGTGCCGACGCAAGTTTTGCGACGACTTAATGGAGATGATTAGAGGACAACACGCCCACCGCCCACCGCCCACCGCCCACCGTCAATCCGCCGTCGCGCCCGCCAACAGCACCCGCACCACATCCGCGGCGGTGTACTCCGTGCCGTCACTCCGCGCGAAAAGTGCGAGGCGGTCGACGTCGTTGCCGGCCGTCAACAGGGCGGGTTCCTCGCCCCCCCGGGCCCGCACTTGCCCGAAGCCCACCGTCGCGATGAGTCCGTTGCAGACACATTTCCGCCCCTCCGCCTCGTTCTCGCACCCTCCCTTTTGCACCAAGGCGTCCATGGGCTCCGCGGGACACCGATACCCCACACTGCCGTCCTCGCGCCGGAAGGGATGCCGCAGGTAACCCAGGTCGCAGATGCGCTCGCGGGCGGCGTAGGTTTCGGGGTCCGCCAAGGTCCCCGGGAGACGGATGACCTTGAAGGGAAAACCGGTCGGGGACGCGAAGGGGTCCGTGAAGATCTGCGCCGTGCCGGCCCGACTGGCGGCCAGCACCTCCCGGCGCAGGTCGGGACGGATGCCCGATTCGGCACAGAAGGCGAAGGCGGTACCCACTTGGATGCCCGCGGCTCCCAGCGCCAGCGCGTCGGCAAGCCGGCCGGGCCTCCCGAAGGAACCCGCGAGCCAGAACGGCAGACCCAGTTCCCGGATCTTGACCAGGTCCACGACATCCCGCGGACCATACACGGGCTCCCCTTCACCGCTGAGCTGGAGGGGACCGCGCGGCGGCGCGTTGTGCCCGCCGGCCGCCTCCCCCTCGACCACGAAGCCGTCCACCCGGCCGTTGGACTTCCTCGCCAGCGTCATCGCCAGCACCGCCGAGGCCACGATGGCGAGGAAGATTGGACGCCGCAACGCAGGCAACGCCGCCCCTCGGAAGAACCACGCCGGATCGAGCCGTGAGAGGAATTCATCGCCCTCCCGGGCGCCCTCAACGTCGATGCGCAGTTCGGCCGGCTCACCGCGGGAAAAGCGGTCAAGCACCCCCGGAATCCAGCGCGGAATGCCCGCGCCCATGAGCACGTAGTCCACGCCCGCCAGCATCGCCCCGAAGAGCGAGGGCAGGGTCGGAAGCTGGATCTTCTCGAGCAGGTTGATCCCCACCGGACCCTCATGTCCCTCCTTGGCGAGGAAGACCTCGACGAAATTCGCGGCGACCATCAGTTCCACCAGCGCGGGCGGCGATTCGAGCGAGGGCAACGGCTGGAGGCGGAATGGGGTGCCGGGTCCCTTGCCTCCCGGGATGAAATGATCGGCGAGGATCCGCGCCGCCAAGGCCGGCAACGGAAAGTACCCGAGGGCCCGTCGACACGCCCCGCCCGGGTCGCCCGCCTGAAGGCGACGGGAAAGGACGGTCCCCAGTGCGGTGCCGGACACCACGCCGAGCTGGCCGGTGCGCGCCACCGCGCCCGCGAGCCGCCAGTCGGAAACCGCGGCGCCCATGCCGCCCTGAATAATGCGAGGAAGGATCATGAACTGGCCTACGGCATCCGGACGCCCAGCTCCCGGACGAGGAAGGCCCAACGGTCGGCGGCCTCGGCGATCAGTTTGCTGGTGGGCTTGCCGGCCCCGTGGCCTGCCTTGGCCTCGATGCGGATCAGTACCGGATTCGCGCCACCATGCACCTCCTGCAGCCGCGCCGCAAATTTGAAACTGTGCGCCGGCACGACCCGGTCGTCGTGGTCCGCCGTGGTCACCAGGGTGCTGGGGTAGTGAGTGCCAGGCTTGAGGTTGTGGTACGGCGAGTAGGCATACAGCGCCTTGAATTCCTCCGGTTCCTCGCTGCTCCCGTAGTCGCTCGTCCAGGCCCAGCCGATGGTGAACTTGTGAAACCGCAGCATGTCCATCACCCCGACCGCGGGGAGCGCCGCCCCGAAAAGCTCGGGCCGCTGGGCCATGCAGGCCCCCACCAGCAACCCTCCGTTGCTCCCTCCGCCAATCGCGAGCCGACGGGGGGAAGTGTAACGGTTCGCCACCAGCCACTCGGCCGCCGCGATGAAGTCGTCGAAAACATTCTGCTTCCGCAGCTTCGTCCCGGCCTGGTGCCACGCCTCGCCATACTCACCGCCTCCGCGCAGATTCGGCACGGCGTACACGCCGCCCAGCTCAAGCCAGGCCGCGATGGGCACCGAGAAACCGGGCGTCAGGCTGATGTTGAAGCCGCCGTAACCATAGAGGTACGTCGGATTCTTGCCGTCGAGCTTCAACCCCTTCCTGTGGGTCAGGAACATCGGCACCCGCGTCCCGTCCTTGCTCGGATAAAAAACCTGCCGGGTCTCGTACGCGCTGCCGTCGAAGTCCACCTTGGGCTGCCGCCAGACGGTGCTCTGGCCCGTGGCCAAGTCATACCGGTAGACCACGCCAGGAGTGGTGAAACTGGTGAACAAGTAGAAGGTCTCCAAGTCCGACCGCTTGCCGCCGAACCCGCCCGCCGAGCCGATCCCGGGCAAGTCCACCTCCCGCTCGAACCGACCGTCCAAACCGAAGACCTTCACCAGGCTGCGGGCGTCCTTCAGGTACTGGCAGATGAGCCGGTTGCCGACGACCCCGACCGCGGTGAGGGTGTCCTCGGACTGGGGCACCACCTCCCGCCAGTTCGCCCGCTCCGGCCGCGTCACGTCGATGGCGATCACCCGTGCCCGCGGCGCGTTGAGGTCGGTGCGGAACCAGAATACCGGACCGTCGTTGTCGAGGAAGGTGTAGTCCGCGTCAAAATCCATCAGCAACTCCACCACCGGGGACCCGGGCTGCCCGAGGTCCTGGTAGAGCACCCGGTTGCGCGGGTCGGTCCCCTCCGACGCGGAAATCACCAGGTACCGGCCGTCGTCCGTCACCCCACCGGCGAAGTTCCATTCCTTCCGATCGGGCCGGTGGTACACGAGGACGTCCTCAGCCTGAGGCGTGCCGAGCCGGTGGTAGTACAGTTTGTGGAAATAGTTCGCCCCTTTCAGGGCCTCGCCCGGCTGCGGTTCGT
>JBBQML010000363.1:0-5574 GCA_038328885.1 Verrucomicrobiota bacterium
GCCGCCGTCGTCGGCACGGTCACCCTGGCCAATGCCAACGAGAAAACCGCCAAGACCCCACCCCGCGTGAACCTCCCCAAATACCAGAATCAGGACTTCTACCAGGACGGCAAGTTCCAGGTCGAGAAGGCCAGGCAGGCCTACTTCGGCATGATGGAACAGCACGGCTATCCCATCCCCGAATCCCTCCGCACCAACATGTGGGCCACCGATTTCGGCCTCGGCGACTTCGTCAACGTGGGCATGGCCGGCATCTTCTGGATCAACAATCAGGAGAGCTGCTACTTCGCCCACGAAATCTACCTCCTCCCGGGCCAGATGATCGTCGAGCACAGTCACGAAGCGACCTCCAAGGGCCCCGCCAAAATGGAGAGCTGGCAGGTGCGTCACGGCAGTATCTGCACCTTCGGCGAGGAGGGCGGCCCCATCCCCGCCGGTTACCAACTGCCCATGAGCCAGGACGGGCATATCACCGTCCGGAAATGCTACGAGATGCAGCCCGGTGACCTTCGCACCCTCAACCGGGTCAAGGCCAAACACTTCATGATGGGCGGCGCCCAGGGCGCCATCGTCAGTGAATACGCGACCTTCCACGACGGCGATGGCCTGCGCTTCACCAATCCCGACGTCAAATTCTAACCGCCCGCCCGAAGGAACCGCATCATGACCATGAAGAAATTCATCAACGATCCCACGCAACTCACCCGGGAGCTGCTTGAGGGCTTTGTCATCGCCCACGGCGACGTCGCGACGGTCACGTCGGAGAAGATCGTCTGCCGCACCCGCCCCAAATCCGCCGACCGCGTGGCCCTCGTCACCCTCGGAGGCGCCGGCCACGAACCGGCCCTCAGCGGCTTCGTCGGTCCCGGCATGCTCGATTACAGCGTGGTCGGCGACATCTTCGCCGCCCCCGGGCCGCCGAAGGTCCTCGAAGCGTTGCGCCTCGCCAACCGCCCGGCCGGCATCCTCCTCGTCGTGTTGAACCACGCCGGCGACGTCATGAGCGCCAACCTGGCCCGTGAGATGGCCGAACAGGAAGGCATCCAGTACCGGATGATCCTCACCCACGAGGACATCGCCCCGGGGCCGAACGCACCCGCGGACGACCGCCGGGGACTGGTCGGCTGCATCCCGCTCTACAAGATCGCCGGCGCCGCCGCCGAGGCCGGCAAGAGCCTCGATGAAGTGCACGCCATCGCCAGCCGGTTCAATGACCAGATGGCCACCCTCGCGGTCGCCATGAAAACCGCCACCCATCCGGCCTCGGGACAGCCGATCTTCGAGCTCGCCGACGATCAGATGGAAATCGGGATGGGCCAGCACGGCGAGGCCGGCACCGGCCCCTGCGGGATCCTCACCGCCGACCAGACCGCCGAACGGATGCTCGCGCCCCTGATCCAGGCGGTGAAAGCCAAGGCCGGGGACCGCCTGATGGTGATCATCAACGGCAGTGGCGCTACCACCCTGATGGAGATGTACATCGTCCTGCGCGCCTGCAAGGCCTTCCTCGATGCCCGGGGAATCCGGATCGCGGTCGCCCGCTGCGGCGAGTTCCTGACGGTTCAGGAAATGGCCGGCTTCCAGCTCTTCGTCGCCAAACTGGACGACGAGTTGCTCGGTTACTGGAACGTCCCCTGCAACACCCCCGCCCTGACCATCGTGTAGTGCGTCGTGTTCCGCCCCAACCCCACTGAGCCCGCCAATCCATGACTGACCAGCTCACGTACGAGGACTTCCGCCGCCTGCTCCAGGGAGCCGTCGAGCAGATCCGCACCCACCACGAGATGCTCTCGCGCCTCGATGGCGCGGTCGGCGACGGCGATCATGGCATCACCATGCTCCGGACCATGGAGGCGGTCGCCCGAACCGTCGCCGAGAACCCGGACACCGACCTGAAGGATCTCCTCGGCCGGGTTGGGTGGTCGGTGATGTCCTGCGACGGGGGATCCACCGGTCCGCTCCTCGGTTCCTTCTTCGCCGGCATGGGCGATGCCGGCGCCGGGAAGCGGGACCTGGATGGCCCCGGCCTCGTGGCCCTGTTCGAGGCGGGCATCGGCCGGCTCCAGAAACAGAGCCGGGCGCAGGTCGGCGACAAGACCATGATGGACGCCTTCCTGCCCGCCCTGGCGGCCATGAAGTCTGCCGCCCCCGGCGATAGGCCGGTGGCGATCCTGCAACGCGCCGCCGAGGCCGCCGCCGGGGGAGCGGAAGCCACTGCCGGCATGCGCGCGAAGTTCGGCCGGGCCCGCAACCTTGGCGACCGTGTGATCGGACACCGCGACCCCGGAGCGGTCTCGGTCTCGCTCCTCTTCAAGGGATTCCACGAGGCCATCGCTCCCGCCCCCACCGCCCCCGGGAACCGGCCGTAGACAGGCCAGGGGCAAACGCCGGATTCACGAACCGAGCCACCCCCCCCCACCCGGCGAACGGCGTCTCTCCCCCCACCCAACCACCAGCGCATCCAGCACCACCAAGCCCATGGCAGACAACGAAGCACTCAAGGAAACCGCAGAATACGGCATCGGAATCCCCGTCCGGAGGCATCCCTTCTTCCTCAAAGGGCTCGATCACGTGGACTGGGGCATGAAGGACCGGCTGAGCCGCATCTTCAATCCCCGGTCCGGCAACACGGTGATGCTGGCCTTCGACCACGGCTATATCATGGGCCCGACGTCCGGCCTGGAGCGCATGGACCTCACCATCACGCCGCTCATCGAGTACGCGGACTGCATCATGTGCACCCGCGGGGCCTTGCGGTCCATCGTGCCGCCCACGTCCAACAAGCCGGTTTCGCTTCGGTACTCCGCCGGCACCACCGTGCTGACCGATCTGAACGACGAATGTGTCCTGGACATCGAGGACGCCATCCGGGTGAACGCCTCCGCGCTCGCGGTGATGGTGGCCGCGGGCAGCCGTTTCGAAGCCAGGACCATTGCCAACCTCGTGCGCACGGTCGACCTCGGAAACCGCTACGGAATCCCCGCCCTCGGAGTCACCGCCGTGGGCAAGGAACTCACCCGCGACGCCCGTTACTTGTCCCTCGCGTGCCGCGTCTGCGCCGAGAATGGCGCCACGTTCGTGAAGACCTACTACTGCGAGCAGGACTTCGAGAAGGTCACCGCCACCTGCCCCGTCCCGATCGTCATCGCCGGCGGCAAGAAGCTGCCGGAGGACGAGGCGCTCGAGTTGGCCTACCGCGCGATCCAGGAGGGCGCCTCGGGGGTGGACATGGGCCGGAACGTTTTCCAGGCCGAACACCCGATCGCCATGATCCAGGGCATCCGCGCGGTGGTGCACGAGAAGCGCACCGCCAAGGAAGGTTTCGAACTCTACCTGACGCTCAAGCACGCCAAGGCTTGAGACCTCAGTGGCCGGCGTTCCTTTCGCAATGCATGGCTCCCCGATGAATACGGCTCCGAACCCCTCCGCCCGCCGGCTGCGCTCGGCACTCTTCCTGCCCCTGCTACTCCTCGGACTCGCGGGAGGCCCGATCGGGTCCGCCCAGGACCCACCGGCCGGGGAGCCTGCCGAACCCTGGATCTCGCCTTCCGCCCTGGCCCTGTCCGCCGATGGCGCGACGCTGTTCATCGCCAGCGCGACTTCCGGCCAGGTGCTCCTCCTCGATACCGCCACGCGGAAGCTCCTCCGCTCGCTTCCCCTGCCCGGCTCCCCGTCCGGGCTGGCCATGTCCGCCGACGGCAACCGACTGCTCGTCACCTGCGCGGGACCCGAGAGCGTTCTGAAGGTCCTCGATTGGCGCGAGGGCCGTGAGCTCCGAAGCATCCCACTTGGGTCTGGAGCTCTGGCCCCGGTTCTCTCCCCGGACGGCCGGACCGCCTTCGTCTGCAACCGCTTCGATGACGCGATCTCGGTCGTCGATCTCGAGCGGGGAACCGAGAGACAACGCATCGAGGTCGAGCGGGAACCGGTTGCTGCCGCGATCACCCCCGATGGCCGGCACCTGCTCGTCGGCAACCACCTGCCGACCGGCCCGGCCGATGCCGGCATGGTGTCCGCCCACGTCAGTGTGATCGACACCGCCACCGGCAAGGTCCTCCGCCGGATCCCGCTCCCCAACGGAGGGAACCTCATCCGCGACGTCCGGGTATCCCCGGACGGTCGCCACGCGTGCGTGACCCACATCCTGGCGCGGTTCCAACTCCCCACCACCCAGGTGGAACGGGGCTGGATGAACAGCAACGCACTCACGCTCATCGACCTCGCCACTCTGGAGATCCTCAATACGGTGCTGCTCGACCAGATCGAACAAGGAACCGCCAACCCCTGGGCAGCGTGCTGGACTGCCGACGGCCGGACCCTGCTGGTGACCCACGCAGGCACCCACGAGTTGAGCGTCATCAACGTCCCCCACCTGCTCGAGAAACTCGGACGGCTCCCCCAGGATGCGACCGGCAAGGCCAACGCCCCCGGCTACGTGGTGTCGCAGATAGCTGCCGATGTCCCCAGCGACCTCTCCTTCCTGAGTGACCTGCGACAGCTCCTCCCGCTGGGAGGAAACGGACCCCGGGCCGTCGTCGCGCACGGCAGCCACGCCTACGTCGGCCACTACTTCTCGGAAAGCCTCTCGGTCGTGGACCTGGGCTGTGACCCCGCCTCCGCGCTCGAGGTGCCCCTCCGCTCCCCGCGTCCGATGACCGCCGAACGGCGCGGTGAAGCCCTCTTCAACGACGCCCGGCTCTGCCTCGAGAATTGGCAGAGTTGTGCCAGCTGCCATTCCGCCGAGGGGCGCGTCGACGCCCTGAACTGGGACCTGCTCAATGACGGCAAGGGCAATGCCAAGAACACCAAGAGCCTGCTGCACGCCCACGTGACCGCGCCCGCCATGAGCCTCGGCATCCGCTCCAACGCGGAGGTCGCGGTCCGTGCCGGCATCCATCACATCCTCTTCACCGTCCAACCGCCGGAAGTGCCCGCCGCCATCGACCGCTGGCTCTCGGGCCTTCGGGAATATCCCAGCCCCCACCTGCGCCAGGGCCGGCCATCCCCGGCAGCGGTGCGCGGCCAGGCCCTTTTCAACAGCCCGGCGACGGGCTGCGCCGAATGTCATCCGGCCCCGCTTTACACCAACCGCGGAAGCTATCCCGTGGGCACGCCGGCGACCGCCGCCCCATCAGGGGACGCCCTGGACACCCCCAGCCTGATCGAACTGTGGCGCACGGCTCCCTATCTCCACGATGGTTCCGCCGGCACGCTCCGCGAGGTGATCCTCCAACGGAACGTCCGGGACCAGCACGGCCGGACCTCCCACCTCACCGCGCCGGAGCTGGACGATCTGGTGGCCTTCCTTCTATCACTCTGATCGCTCTCGGGGCTCGGCCTCGCTCCGGGCGAGCCATGAAGAGTTACCGATTTCACCTTCGCATCCCACCCGAGGAGTACCTGGACTATTACCGCGGCACGGTGCGCCACGTCCTGGCCCGCAGCGCCTCAGGCGAAACCGTCCAGTTCCCGGCCTCGCTGCTCCAGCGCTTCGTCACCCCGGAGGGCATCCACGGGGACTTCACCCTCACCTGCGACGAGGGCAATTCAGGTGCCACCCTGCATCGGACGGGT
>JBBQML010000364.1:0-5573 GCA_038328885.1 Verrucomicrobiota bacterium
GGTGCAATTCCACCATCGAAACCGTGGGCCACGGCAAAGCGAAGACCGACAAGGTGACCCACACCTGCTCGGGCTGCGGTGACGGTTCGGTTTTCTGCTGCTCGACCTCGAAGGAAGGCAAGCCCACGCCGGGTATGGAAAAGCACTGAATTCCCAGCATCGCAGGTTCGAGGGTCGTCGATCCCCAGGGTCGGCGACCCGGTGCATTTTGGGGTACCCCAAACCGCACGAGCGGCGACGGATGGGCAATGACAATTCTTCTTCGCTGGCTGGTGAAAAATAATCGTCACTGCAGAGACAGGCCTTGAACCGACATTCATAACCCCGCATCCTCTTCATGTGGGTTCTATTCGGAGCATGGTGGCGTTGCTGCTGGTGGCCTTCTGGCTCCCGGCATCATCTCACGTGCACCTGCAGCACCTCGGGCTGATCCACGAGATCCACGAGGATCACCTCCACCACGATCATGGCGACTCCGAGCCCGGCCATCATGAGCATGGGGCGGACAACCACGCCGCTGCTGATGGTGAGTGCCTGGTTTCCTCGGGCACCTCGGGATCGGACCTTCCCTGGGGCGGGGTGAGAGAACTCGGCTTCGACTTCGTTCCAGCGTTATCCGGCAGCGTCCGGCTGGTACAGCGTGAGGCCACGGGCCTGGCACCTCCCGGCAACGGTCCACCCGGGTTTTCGGCTTCCTGGCAGTTCCTCCTCCGCGCGGCGCTTCCCGTCCGCGCGCCTTCCTCCGTTTCCTGACGGCCCGCTCCGGGTCGCCCTCCTCCGGGTCGTCCTCTCTACCGTCCGGCCAGATGCCGGTTGGTTTCCATTGTTCTGCCTTGCCCGCACCCGCTCCGGGCGGCTGCCCTCGGATGAGGGTTCCAAGTCGAGCGGTTTGATCCCATTGACTGACCATGAAGAACGAACGTTGCACCACGACCGCTAAACCCCTGTTCACCACGATCCTGTCCACGTGGACGATTCTCGCCCTCGTGACCGGCTGCAGGCCCTCAGGCACTCCGGTCGAGGCTGACCATGGCCACAGCCACGGCGATGCCCACGAGCACGAGGAGAGGACCGCTCAGATCACGATCTGGAGTGAGCGCTACGAGGTTTTCGCGGAGCATCAGGCGCCGATTGCGGGTGAGGCCACGACGTTCATCACCCACATCACCGATCTCGTCACCTCGGAGCCTCGGCGCGAAGGGATGGTAAGGTTCATCCTTCGCCAGGGGGCAACGACCACCGAGCATCCGCAGGCCGCCCCGGCGAGACCAGGAATCTACCTCCCGGGCATCACCTTCCCCCAGGCCGGCGATTGGCAGGTGACGCTCTCGATCCCGACGGACGGCACCAATGTCCTGGTCGATCTGGGCACGATCAAGGTGTACGGGGACGAGCACTCGGCCGATCACGCCGATATCCCCGATGGGCCCGAGGGCGTGAGCTTTTTGAAGGAGCAGCAGTGGAGGATTCTCTCGCGCACCGAGCCCGCGGCAAGGCGGACCCTCAGCGAACGGGTACGTCTGCCGGGACGCGTACGAGCCAAGCCCGGGAGCAGCGCCATCGTGACCGTTCCCATTTCCGGACAGTTGATGGGCGTCCCCGATCAACCGATCCTGGTTCCGGGCCAAGCCGTGGTGGCGGGTCAACTGCTGGGGCTTTTGAGGCCCAACTTCTCCGAGGCTGCCGCCCGGGTGGCCGAAGCGGAAGCGGCTTTCGCCACCGCCAGGGCCGGCCTGGATCAGGCGGAAGCCGCCTATGCACGGACCAAGCGCCTCGCCGCCGAGAAGGCGAAATCGGAGCGCGAATTGCAGGAGGCGGAGCTCGCCGTCCAGTCGGCGAGGGCGCTTCACGCGGCGGCGGCGGGATTGCTCGGCACATTCCGTCAGGCGGGTGTGGCCGGATCGGCGGGGGCCCCGCTGGAGTTGGAATTGCGCGCACCCATTGCGGGAGTCCTCAGCGCCGTGGCGGCGGGTCCGGGCGAGATGCTGACGACAGGCCAACCGGTGTGGAGCGTCTTGAATCCAGAGGTTGTCTGGTTGGAGGCATCCGTTCCCGAAGCGTCTGCATCTCGCCTGGGGGCGGCTGCGAATGCCGTCCTCGAACAATTGGACGCACCCGGCGGCTTCGTTCCGGTGACGGGCGATATGCACGGACGTCTGCTGTCGGTGGGGCTGGAGGTCGATGCCGTCACCCGCTCCGTGCCGGTCCTCTACGAGACATCCAACCGCGAGGGACGCCTGCGGGTCGGTCAGAATGTGATCCTGCACGTCGAGACCGCCCGGGTGAATGACGCCGTCGTGATCCCCGAGAGCGCCATCGTCGAGGAGGGAGATCAGCTCATCGCATTCGTGCAGATGTCCGGCGAGACCTTCGACAAACGGGACATCAAGGCGGGCGCTCGTGACACCGGCTTCGTGCAAGTCCTGGAAGGCATCCGCGAGGGCGAACGGGTCGTCACCAAAGGCGCCTACGCGATTCGTCTCTCCACCCTGACCGGCGTCATTCCGGCGCACGGCCATGCCCACTGAGGAACGCGCATGGACAAACTCATTCAGTGGGCACTGGGCAACCCGGTTGTGGTTCTCGCCACGGCCATCCTGCTTACCGTGTTCGGAGGTTACACCGCGGTCCGAATGCCGGTGGACGTGTTCCCGGATCTGACAGCACCCACCGTCACGGTCATCACCGAGGCCCTCGGGATGGCCCCGACCGAGGTGGAAAGCCAGGTCACATTCCCCATCGAAACCTCGGTCAACGGTGCCGCCGGCGTCCGTCGCGTCCGATCGGCCACGGCCGTCGGCATCTCGGTCGTCTGGGTCGAGTTCGAATGGGGTACGGACATTCGCGAGGCACGTCAGGTGGTTGCGGAAAAGATCACCGCCGTCAGCGGCGATCTTCCGCCCGAAGTCGACCGTCCGGTGCTGGCCCCACAGTCCTCCATCATGGGCGAGATCCTGTTCCTGGCACTCTCGTCGGACCAGCACTCGCCAGCGGAACTCCGGAGCTACGCAGAGATGTCCATCCGGCGACGTCTGCTTGCGGTGCCCGGCGTCTCGCAGGTGACGCCCATCGGCGGCAGCGAGAAGCAGTACCAGGTCACGGTGGATCCTGCCTCTTTGCGCACGCACGGCGTGGGTTTCAACCAATTGCTCCGGGCCCTTGAGGAAGGAAACGAAAACGTCTCCGCCGGCATCATCAACCAGCGGGGCGCCGAATGGCTGGTCACCGGGATTGGCCGGGTGCGAAACACCGATGACATCGGAGATATCGTGGTCGCCGCACGGGAGGGGGTGCCCACCCTCGTGCGGGATCTCGGAACGGTTGCGATCGGAGACGCGCCGAAGCGAGGTGAGGGCTCGGCCATGGGCAAACCCGCCGTGATCCTGGGTATTCAGAAGCAACCGGGAGCCAACACCCTCGATCTGACCCGCCGATTGGATGCCGCTTTGGCGGACATCACCTCGAAGTTGCCCGCCGGCATGCACCTCCGCACGGATATCTTCCGCCAGGCGGACTTCATCTCGGTTTCGGTGAGCAACGTCCAACGGGCGCTGCTCGAAGGCATCGTCATGGTCACCTTGGTGGTGTTGTTGTTTCTTGGGAACTACCGCGCCACCCTGATCACGCTAACCGCGATTCCGCTTTCGTTGGTTACCGCGATTCTCGCGCTCAAGGCATTCGGAGCCTCCATCAACACGATGACCCTCGGCGGCATGGCCATCGCCATCGGCGCCCTGGTGGACGACGCGGTGATCGACGTGGAGAATGTCTTCCGCCGACTGCGCGAAAACCACCACTTACCCCTTAAAGCAAGGCGTCCCATCCTGCGGGTGGTCTTCGACGCGAGTGTCGAGATCCGCAGTTCAATCGTCTTTGCGACACTCATCATCGCCTTGGTGTTCGTTCCGATCTTTTTCCTTGGCGGTGTGGAGGGACGGCTCTTGCGTCCCCTGGGTGAGGCTTATCTGGTCGCGTTGCTGGCGTCGCTGATCGTCGCCGTGACCGTTACGCCGGTTCTCTGCTACTTCCTGTTGCCGAAGAGCCGCGCCGTGCTTTCGGAGAACGAACCGCGGTTCGTGCACTGGCTGAAGGCACGCTACCAACCCATCCTCCAGTCGGCGTTGACCAGACCCATTTGGGTCGCATTGCCGGCGATCATCCTCCTGGCCGTGGCTTTGTTCGCCATGACCCGCCTGGGGCGGGCCTTCCTGCCCGAGTTCAACGAGGGTTCACTGACCATCAGTGCCGTCACGCTGCCCGGAACGTCGCTCGCTGAATCGGACTCCCTGGGCCGGGTGGTCGAACAGGCCCTCATGGGGTTCCCCGAAGTCACGTCCGTCGCACGTCGCACCGGCCGGGCCGAACTCGATGAACATGCCCAGGGCGTGGAGTCGGCGGAGCTGGACGTCTCCATCACGATGAAGGGCCGGACGAAGGCCGCCTTCCTCGAGGATCTGCGCGCCGCATTCAGCCAGATTTCAGGAATGAACATCACGATCGGGCAGCCCATTTCCCACCGCATCGACCACATGCTGTCCGGCACCCGCGCCAATATCGCCGTCAAGATCTTCGGACCGGACCTGTACCGGCTCCGAACACTGGCCGAACAGGCGAGGCAGGCCATGCAGGGCGTCGCCGGGGTTGTGGATCTTTCGGTGGAGCAACAGACGGAAGTTCCGGTGCTGAAGGTCCGCTTCGACCGGGCAGCCATCGCCCGCCACGCCCTGACCATTCGGGAGGTGGCTCGGACGCTGGAAGCGGCGCTGCAAGGCGTGAAAGTATCGAGGGTTCTGGAGAGCCAGAGTTCCTACGACCTGGTCGTGCGTCTGGCGGACGCTGGTAGCTGGCGGCTCGAAACCCTCGGGAGCCTGCTCGTCGACACCCCGACCGGAGCCCGCGTCCCGCTGAACACGCTGGCCCGCATCCAGCGGGAAACCGGTCCGAACCAGATCCTGCGGGAACAGGTCGAGCGAAAGATCGTCGTGCAATGCAATGTCTCCGGGCGTGACGTGACGGGCGTCGTCCGGGACATCCAGAGGTTCGTCAATCCGCTGCTCGCCGCGAGCCGCGATTACCGGGTTGAGTACGCCGGGCAGTTCGAGAGCGCCGCGGAGGCTGGTCGAACGCTGGCGCTGGTCGGCGTCGGGGTGGTCATTGGCATCGGGTTCCTGCTCCACCTAGCCTTTCGGTCAGCACGGGACGCAGCCCTCATCATGCTGAACCTCCCGCTGGCCCTCATCGGTGGCGTGGCGGGCGTGTTTGTCAGCGGCGGCATCCTCAGCGTGGCGTCGCTCATCGGCTTCATCACCGTGTTCGGCATCGCGACGCGGAACGGCATCATGCTCGTCTCACACATCCGGTATCTTCAGGAGCGCGAAGGCGTGACGGAGCTCCGGGAAGCGATTCGACGCGGCGCCATGGAACGACTAGTGCCCATCCTCATGACGGCACTCGCCGCCGGTTTGGCGCTCGTTCCGCTCGCGATGGGGGGCGGCAAGCCCGGCAATGAAATCCAGACACCCATGGCCATCGTCATCCTGTTCGGACTGCTGACTTCGATGGTGCTCAACATG
>JBBQML010000365.1:0-5562 GCA_038328885.1 Verrucomicrobiota bacterium
CAGCGACCTGACCGTCGAGGAACTCAATGCCGCCGGGACCCCCGTCAAGGCCGGCACCTGGGAAAGCTTCTCCGGTGAGAGTGAGAACGAGATCAGCTACCGCTTCGACGACGAGCCCCGCACCAGCCTCGCCGCCCGGTACCGGTTCAACGACCGCAACCAGCTCCAGATCGAGATTCCCCAGCAGCCCGGCGTCGCCGCCGACTCGTCCGTCTGTACCCTGCCCGGACGCATCGAGATCGATGATGACCTCGACCTGCTCTACAAACTGATCGACGACGCCGGCAAGGCCACGGGCCACCAACTCTTCGTCTACGGCAAACTCGACCTCCTCCGCGGCACGGACCGACTGCAACTGAGCTTCGCGGACGGCACGACGGCGGGGATTCTGGGGATCGACGGCGTCACGAGCGTCTCGGCCGACGAATATGGTGAGGGGAGCGACATCGCCCGGGACCGACTGCAGTTCAAGGCCGTCACGACCAACACCGTCGACGGCGCCGACCTCGACTTCCCAGCCACGATCCAGTTCGTCGGCCGCTGGGATCTCTACGAGGGAACGTTGGCGCTGGTCATGAAGTACGACACGGCCGGCACCAAGCCCGTGGCCGCGATCGCCATCGCCGGGCGGGTCAAGGGGACCAACTTCGGTCTGGTGCTGGAACAGGACGGCCAGTTCGCCCTCCAGATCGCCGGTCAATACCGCTGGAAACAGAGCTCGCTCAGTTGGGAATTCTCCCTCGGCCACAGCGCCGACAACACCCTCAAAGGACGCCTCGCCCTCAACGGCAACCTCAAGGGCAAGGCCGGAAACCTGCAGATCCGGGGTTCGCTCACGCTAGAGAAGGGCGATCGGTCCCTGAAGGTCGAACTGGATCTCGGACTGACCTACACCGCGCAATGGGGCTCGCTGGAGTTCCGGGTCAGCAACGCCAACGGCGGATATCAGATCTTCCTCGGCGGCGAGGTGAAGCTCTCCAAAGGCCGGGTCACCTTCGCGATCACCTACGACTCGTCCCCCGGCAACCGGAAGCTGGAGGCGGAGTTCGGTTTCGTCAGCGAGGATGGCAGGCTGAAAACCACGGTGGAGCTGATCCTGGACCGCAAGGGGCTCAAGCTGAAGTTGACGATGTCGTTCCGCGTCGCCTGGGGTCCCGGCGGCGTGCTCGCGCCGGTCTGACCCATCCTTACACCCGCCGAAGATGCACCCGGACTCGCGAGGGTTCCGGCTTCGGCGCCGCGGCCGGGCGAAGCAGGTAGGCCAGCGCCGCACAAATCCCTCCCGCCAGCACCGCACCCGCCGCGAGATAGGTGGACATGGGTCGCTCCACCCAATCGGTCGTCGCCACGAGAATCGCCGCCGTCATCAGGATAACGTCGAGTACCACGAAGAGCAGAAACACCGCCGAGGGCGTCGAGCGGGCTGTCGTCCCGGCCGACCCCGCACCGGAGACCGGCGCCGACCGACCTGCCAACGCTCCCGGCCGGGAGGACCGGACCGCCCCGCCGCCGCCATCGGCTCCCGTGACCGTGCCGAAGGAGGCGGTCCGGGAACCCGCCGGGGCGGTGGGGACCGCGGCGGTCGCGGGCTGGATCAAAGCCGCGGTCGGCCCGTGAAGAACCGTGTCGCCCCCTGTCACCCCGGGTGCCGAGGGAACCACCGGGGCCGTCCCGGCCACACCCGGGAGCGTCAACGGAAGCTCCATCGGCACGGCCACCGGTCCGGCCGCGGGATCTCCCGCCCCCGTGCCCGCCAGAGATAACGCCGCACCGCCCGGGGCCACGGGAGCCGCCGGGGCCGCCCCCACGCGGTCAATGAACCGGGCATGCCGGGCCCGCGAGAGCAGATCACCGAGATCGCGGCCGAGGGCTTTGTTCGCCACGGGAGTGGAGTCGGCGCCGTCGGTTGCCGCGCGTCAACCCAGGAAAGCCTCGTGCAGCGCGCGCACGGCCAACTCCCCCTGGGTCAACTGCACGACCACCGAGATCTTGATCTCGCTGGTGGAGATCATGTCGATGTTGATGCCCTGGCTGGCCAGGACCTCGAACATCCGTCCGGCAACCCCGGTGTGGCTGCGCATGCCCACCCCCACGATCGACACCTTGCCGATCCCTTCCTCGGTCAGGATGTCCCGGAAACCGATCTCCCCCCGCAGACTATCGATGACTTTCCGGGCCTTCAGGAGATCGGGCTTGTCCACGGTGAAGGAAATGTCCGTCGCGCGCTCCCCTCCACCGTGGCTGGCACTCTGCACGATCATGTCGACGTTGATGGTGGCATCGCCCAGCGCCCGGAAGATCCGAGCGGCGCGACCGGGTTGGTCGGGGATCCCCGCCACCGTGAGCTTGGCCTGGTTCTTGTCGAGCGAGACGCCGCGAATCACGACGTCCTCCATGCTGCGCGTTTCTTCCTTCACGATGGTTCCCGGATTGTCATTGAGGCTCGAACGGACTTCGAAAACGACGCCGAACTTCTTGGCAAACTCCACCGAGCGAAGCTGCATCACCTTCGCCCCCGCCCCCGCCAACTCCAGCATCTCGTCGTAGGCGATTTCCGCCAGCTTGCGTGCCCCCGGCACGATGCGGGGATCGGCGGTGTAGACCCCGTCGACGTCCGTGTAGATCTGGCAGAGATCCGCCTTGAGCGCCGCAGCCAGCGCGATGGCGGTCAGGTCCGAGCCACCCCGCCCCAGGGTGGTGATCTCCCCCTGGGCGGTCTGGCCCTGAAACCCGGCCACGATGACCACATTCCCGGAGTTCAGCAGCCCATGCACCTGCTGCGGCGTGATGTTCCGGATCTTGGCTTTGGTATGGACGCCGTCCGTGACGATGCCCGCCTGCGCCCCCGTCATCGAAACCGCCGGAAGGTCGCGCGCATGGAGGGCGATGGCCATGAGGGCAATCGTCTGCTGCTCCCCGGTGGCCAGCAGCATGTCCATCTCCCGCTCGCTCGGCAGCGAGGTGATCTCTTTCGCCAGCTTGATCAGGCCATCGGTAACCCCGCTCATCGCGGAGACCACCACCACGATCCGGTCGCCACGGGCCCGGTATTCCGCCACGCGGCGGGCCACGTTTTGGATCCGGTCGGTGTTGCCAACGGAGGTGCCGCCAAATTTCTGAACGATCAAGGCCATGAACAGGGCCCGCGTAGAACACCCCGGGGAGGCGTCCGGATCAACGGGACGGGGATCGTGCCGTGCCCGGGCCGGGGGCGGGAAGAGCAAAGATGGCACAACCCCCGCGCCCGGTTCAGTGTCCACCCATGCGCTGGATGTCCGTCCTGACCCTGGCCCTTGCCGGACTCGTGTCGACCGGTTGCGCCTCGTCCTCAGGACCGCACCGCAAATTCGTCTGGCGCACCCTGTCGAAGGGACTGGTGAGCGGCGTGACCGATTCCCGCCGCCTCACCCTCCGCAGCGAGGCGGACTTCCTCAAGCTCTGGGCCGAGCACGCCGCCGACGCCTCCCAGATCGCCCTCCCGCCCAAGGTCGATTTCACCCGGGAAATGGTCCTCGCCGTCACCCTGGGCAACCGCCCCACCGGCGGTTATCTCATCGACATCGTCGACATCGAACTGCGCGGGCGGACCCTGCGGGTCCTGGTCGGCGAACGCTCCCCCCAGCCGGGCGCCCTCCAGATCCAGCAGCAAACCCAGCCCTACGCCTTCGTGTCCCTGCCCCTCATGGCCGCCCGGGTCGACTTCCGCACGGTCCGCGATGCAAGCGGAGGAGGGGGAGCCAGTAGTTCCCGCAAGGCCCGCCCCGGCGAGGAAGGCCCCAACGCCACCCGCGATCCCCCCCCCTCCCGCCCCAAAACCCCTGTCCAACCTGTCCAGTCTCCCCGCGGCCAGACGCGCTGAACCGGTGTGGGTAATCAGTGGTCGGTGGTCGGTGGTCCGAAAAGTGTGTCCTGGATTACACTCGGCCCCCACACTCCCCACTCCCAACTACCCACGCCGAAGGCCCCCCAACTCCCAACTCCCAGCGCCATGGCCCCCCGGCTCTTCAAGGTAATCGCCTGCGAGATCGCGTTCCGCGAGATCTGCCACTGCGCGGCCAGGTGTCCGAACCTGCTCGACCTCGAGTTCCTGACGCAGGGACTGCACGACTTCCCACAACGGGGCGTGAGCCGGATCCAGCAGCAGATCGATGCCGTGCCGGAGGGACGCTACGACGCCATCCTGCTCGGGTACGCACTCTGCGGGAACATCATCAGCGGCCTGGTGGCACGCCATACCCCGCTGGTGATCCCCCGTGCCCATGACTGCATCACGTTCTTCCTCGGTTCGAGGGCACGCTACGACGAACTGTCCCGCGCCCGACCCGGCGCCTACTATTACTCCTCCGGATGGCTGGAGTGCCTCCGGAAGCGCGGCGAGAAGGCCTCCCCCGGAGACGCCTTGTACCTGCCCACCCGCGCCGGCATGACCGGCAGCGCCCGGGAACAGTACGAGAAGTGGGTCGTGAAGTACGGCGAGGAAAAGGCCCGCTACCTGCTCAGCCAGCTCGACCGCTGGACGGAACACTACAACACCGGCGCCCTCATCGAGTTCGACTTCACCCGCCCACTCCACCTCGAGGATCAGGTGAAGGATATCTGCCAGCGACGCGGTTGGCAGTTCGAGGAGATCCCGGGAGATGTCTCCCTGTTCCAACGGTGGCTGGACGGCGACTGGGCGCCCGCCGATTTCCTCGTCGTCCCTCCGGGCCACCAGGTCACCCCCAGCTACGACGAGGCCATCGTCACCGCCACACCCAAGGCCTGAGCCAGCCGACCCGCGTCCGCACCGGATCCCATCCCGGTCCCGCCTTTCCGCCCCCCGGCAACCGATCACTGATCACCGATCACTGATCACCGCCCGGTCACCACCGGCAACAGCACGTGCGACGGGTGCGAGCCATCCACGTACACCCGGTTGCGGGCGATCCGGGTCGCCGTCCCCGTCCGAAAGGGTGCCCCGGTGTTGGGATTGGGGTCGAACCCCGGCGCACTGCTGGAGGTGACGTGCACCCGGAGCCGGTGGCCCCGGTTGAAGATCACGCTCGTGGACCAGACATCGACCTCCAACGCCACCACGCGCCCTGGCTTGAGCCACCGCTCCCGGTCGGCTCCGCTCCGGGCCCGCGCCCGCACCGTCCCCTCGCACAGATTGAACGACCGCCCGTCGGGATAGACGTCGCACAACCGGACGAAGAAATCCGTGTCGGGACCGTCGCTCGCCACCCACAACTTCGCCCGCACCCGACCGGTCACCTCCAACGGCTCGACGAGCGGCTCGCTGCTGAAGACCAGCACGTCCTCCCGACCCTCGATTCCACGCTGGTCCATCGGCCCCGCGGGCAGCGTCAGTTGGATGCCCCCGATCGTCGGCACGGGGTGGGCGGGATCGGAGGTGTACGCCAGCGGCTCAGCCCCGCCCGGACGCTGCACCGAGAGCGTCCGGTCACCGTGCAGAAAATACGGCGTCGGTCGCACGGCGAACGGAGGCCAGACCTCGGCCGTGCGCCCCTGGTTCCCGGGGGCCTGCGGGTCCGAGACATCCCCGATGACGTAGTACCGAAC
>JBBQML010000366.1:0-5553 GCA_038328885.1 Verrucomicrobiota bacterium
GGAACTGGCCGGGGACGGTCAGCAGGCCGTTGAGATTTATCGAACGGCGAAGGACTCGGGCCATCCTTTCGATGCCGTTCTGCTCGATCTGACGGTTCGCGCCGGGCTCGGTGGCGAGGAGACGATGCAGGCACTGCTCCGGATAGACCCCGGGGTGAAGGGCGTGGTCATGAGCGGGTACGCCCACGATCCCGTGCTGCTCGAACCCGGGCGGTACGGGTTCAAGGCCGCGATGGCGAAACCCTTTGCTGCGGAGAAGCTCCTCGGTATCATCGCCCAACTCATGGCAAGCGTCCCGATTCGCGCCGACGGGCCATGAAGAAAAGCACAGCCAGACCGCCCGGTCCCGCCTCCGTCGGACTACGTCGCCGGGCGGAGGTGTCCCTGGGCAAGCAGCGTGGAGGCCGGTCCTCCCAGCTGGCAACTCCCCAAGCCGCGACGGACCCCGAACGCCTGCTCCACGAACTCCAGGTCCACCAACTCGAGTTGGAGATGCAGAACGCGGAACTCCTCGAAAGCCGCGAACGGACCGAGGCGCTGCTGGAGAAGTACACGGACCTCTACGACTTCGCCCCGGTCGGCTATTTCTCCCTCGACCCCCAGGGGCGGATCCTGGAGGTCAACCTCAAGGGAGCGGCCATGCTCGGGGCGGAACGGTCCGGTCTCATCCGCAGAAGTCTGCTGCGATCCGTGACACCCGCGGACCGGCCGGGGTTCGGGGCGTTCCTGGAGCGGGTGTTCGCCAGGACGGACAGGCAGGTCTGCGAGGCGACGCTCCTCAAAGACAATGGCGACCTCCTCTGGGCGAATTTCCATGGCAACTACGCGCTCTCCCGGGGCGGTGCGAAGAAATCCTGCCGGGTGGCTGTTTCGGACATTGCGGCCCTCAAGCACGCCGAGGAGGCGGAACGCCGTCTGACCGCCGTGGCGGGCGCGAACGAGGAGTTGCGAAGCGAGATCGTCCGGCGGCAGGCGGTGGAGGAGGCCCTGAGGAGGAGTGAGCAGGATCTGGCACGGTCGCTGGACCAGTCGCGGCACATGCAGCAGCAACTGCGTCATCTGTCCCACCGGATCCTGCAGGTGCAGGAGGAGGAACGCAGGCGGATCAGCCGGGAGTTGCATGATCAGGTCACCCAGACCCTGGTGGGCATCAGTGTCCAATTGGATGCCTTGGTCCGGGAACCCGTGATCGATCCCCGGGACCTCAAACGGAAGATGGCCCGCACGCAGCGTCTGGTGGAAAAATCGGTGAGGACCGTGCATGAGTTCGCCCGGGAGTTGCGCCCCGCGCTCCTCGACGACCTCGGCCTCGTCGCCACGCTGCAATCCCTCGTGAAGGACTTCTCCGGGCGGACCGGCATCCCCGTCCGCTTCTCGTCGCCTGCCAAGGTGAACCGCCTGAACAGCGACCGGCAGACCGTGCTTTATCGTGTCACCCAGTCGGCGCTGTCCAACATCATCGAGCACGCCGAGGCCAGCGAGGTGAGCGTGAGGGTCCGGGGGATCCGTCGCACCGTCTGCCTGGAGGTCGCCGACAACGGCAAGGCGTTCGAGGTGGACAAGGTTTTGCGGGCCACGACCAACAAGCGTCTCGGCCTGATCGGTATGCGCGAACGGGTGGAGATGGTCGGAGGCATTTTTTCGATCGAGTCGGTGCCGGGTCGGGGAACAACCATACGAGCGCAGATTCCCTACGGCAGGGGCGCCAGGACTTAGCCATTTATGAACTTAATCACAGTGCTCCTCGCGGACGACCACACGGTCGTGCGCGAGGGCCTTCGCTCTTTGTTGGAGGCCGACAGAGATATCAAGGTGGTCGGCGAGGCGTCGACGGGTCGTCAGGCGGTGGAACTGGCCCGGAAGCTTCATCCGACCGTCGTCGTCATGGACATCGCGATGCCGGTGCTCAACGGGTTGGAGGCGACCCGGCAGATCAGAAGGAGCCTGCCAGGCATCAAGGTGCTCATCCTCTCGGCCCACGGGGATGACGCCTATGTGGAGCAGGCAATGGACCTGGGCGCGTCGGGATACCTTCTGAAACAAACCTCCGCCCGCTCTCTGGCGGAGGCGGTCCACCTGATCGAGAAGGGGAACATCTACTTCAGCCCCTCCCTGGCCCGTGCGGTGGCCGCCCGCCGGGCCAAGAGCTCAGCCCCCTCGAACGGGGCCAAGGGGAAGGCTCCGCTCCTGAGCTCGCGCGAAGTGGAGGTCGTGCAGTTGATCGCCGAAGGCCGTGCGAACAAGCAGGCTGCGGCCGATCTGGGGATCAGCGTCAAGACGGTGGAGAAGCACCGGCAGCACGTGATGGAGAAGCTCAACATCCACGACACTGCGGGCCTCACCCGCTACGCCATCAGCGCGGGCATCATCGAGAGCAGCGTCCTTCTGACGATCGGCTGACTTCGCTCGCGGCTCGCGCTCCGGACCGCGGTTCTCCCGAACCGCAGCGCGTCCCCTCGCGACCCGCGTCGGAATCGACTCCCACGCCCGCACCCGCGTACCCCCCCCTGCGCCTCGGGAGCGGCGCGCTCCGGTTCTCGACGGCGTCCCCGGACCTGGGACCCGGCCTCCACCCCGTTTGTCGGCCTCCTTTAGGTCACGGTCGCGGCCTCGGGCTCCTCGGAGAACAGCTTGACCGATGCCAGCATCGCCGCGCGGATGGCAACCAATTCGCCCTCTCCTTGCACTTCGGTCAGGACCCCGGCATCGCGGTAATACTTGATCAAAGGGGCCGTCTGCCGGTGGTAGTTCTTCAGCCGCACCTGGATGGTTTCGGCCTTGTCGTCGTCGCGCTGGTAGAGCGGTCCCCCGCAGTGGTTGCAGATCCCCTCCCGGCGGGGCTTCTTGAAGAGGAGGTGATAGGGTGCCTGGCACTGACGACAGATCCGGCGTCCCGAAAGGCGCCGCGTGATCTCGTCGTCGCTGACATGCAAGTGGATCACGCCCGTCACCTTGCGATTCAGCGCGTGGAGGATCTCGTCCAGGGCCTCGGCCTGGGAAGCGGTTCGCGGAAATCCATCGAGAACAAAGCCGTGGGCCGCATCCGGCTGGGAGAGCCGGGTGGACACCATCCGCTCGGTGACGTCGTCCGGCACCAGTTCCCCGCGATCCATGTAGGACCGCGCCAACTGACCCAGTTCGGTCTGCTTCTTGATGTTGTCGCGGAAGAGATCACCGGTGGAGATATGCGGCAGGCGGAAGGTCCTGCAGATGTGCTCGGCCTGTGTGCCTTTACCGCTGCCGGGACCGCCCAGCAGCACCAGGTTCGAGGCGGGGTCCGGGTCGGTGAGCGGGACCGGCCGTGTCTTCAGCAGTTGGTCGAGGAAATTGAAGTCGGTGTCGCTGAACGTCGGGTGCTGGCCGGCGGCGGCTCCCTCGATGATCTGCGTCAGCTTGAGCTCGATCTCATGAGCCGGGGCATCGGCATGCACGAGCACCAGCCGCCCGGTGTCGTAGAAATGCTTCAGCACTGGAGTCACCATCCGACGGAACACGTGCAGGCGATGGCGGAGAACATGCGGTTCGTCATCCTGCCGCGGCGGCTGGCGCTGCGCCACGCGCTCGAAGATCACGTGCTCGGGCGCGTGAAGGTAGACGGCGAGGTCCACCTTCTGGCCGAGCTCGGCGAGCAGATCATCCAGGAAACGAGCCTGGGCGACAGTGCGGGGAAAGCCGTCGAGGACCGTGCTCGTGCCGGCCGGGAGGTGGCGGAAGATCTCCTCGACCATGGCATCGACGAATTCGTCCGGGACGAGTTCGCCGTTGACCACGTACTCGCGGGTGAGGAGACCCAGGGCGGTGCCGTAGGTGGCCTTCTGGCGGAGGACGTCGCCGAGGGTGATGGGGTGGAGTTGGAGTTTGCCGGCGAGCCCCTGGATCAGGGTGCCTTTGCCGGAACCGGTGGGTCCAAGGAGGGCAATATTCACGGGAAAGGTTCAGGTTCGGGAGAATCAACCGAGGTAGGAATTCGGTGGCGGGTTGGGCCTGATCGCGTCGGGCGGGGGTTGACCCTCGCCGCGCACCGCGCGGTAGACGGCGGCGGGCAGGACCTCGCGACAGGCGCGGTTAGCCGTCCGCCTTCCCTGGTCCGACGACGCGGGGATACGTTCCACCCCGGCCTTGGAAGGAAGCCGCTCCAGCAGGACCATGACCTCGGCGGCGGAGTCGAAGCACGCCTCCTCCCGGGCCAGGTCCCAGTCGAGATCCAGGAAAGACTCGAACCGCAGCCACGCCCCGCTGCGGGTCAGCAGGAAATCGTCGGGGTCCAACCCCGGGTCGTCGGGGTCCAACGCCCACTGGGTGACCAGGAACGGACCCGAGCCCTGCATGGCCATCACAGGCCACTCCCGCAACGCAATCAACCGCACCGCGAGGAAGCTGTTGCTCAGGGTGGAGGCGGACGGCTCACTCATGTTCGGGCGGGTCGGGGGCTTCGGGTGGGTCGGGTGGGTCGGGTGGGTCAACCGACCGGCGCAGCGGCGGAGAGTTCGGCCGGGACGGCGGCCTCGAACCGCTTGAAGTTGTCGCGGAACAGGGTCGCGAGACGCTTGGCGGTCGCGTCGTAGGCACAGGGGTCCTGCCAGGTATTCCGGGGCTGAAGGATGTCCTTCGGCACTCCGGGCACCTCGGTGATCATCTCGATGCCGAACACCGGATCACGGAGCGTCGGCGCCTCGAGCAGCGCCCCACGGTGGATGGCGTCGATGATCGCCCGGGTGAACGCCAGCTTCATGCGCTTGCCGTGCCCATGGGAACCGCCGCTCCAACCGGTGTTCACCAGCCAGACGTTCACCCCGTGCTGTTGGAGTTTCTGCGCCAGCAGTTCGGCGTACTTGGAAGGGTGCCACACGAGAAAGGGACCGCCGAAGCAAGGAGAGAACGTGGCGCCGGGCTCGGTCACGCCAACCTCGGTGCCCGCCACCTTGGCCGTGTAACCGCTGATGAAATGGTACATGGCCTGGGCCGGCGTGAGCCGACTCACCGGCGGCAGCACGCCAAACGCGTCGCAGGTGAGGAAGATCACGTCCGCGGGATGGCCCGCCACACACGGAATCTTCGCGTTGCGGATGTACTCGATCGGGTAGGCGCCCCGGGTGTTCTCGGTGATGCTGGAGTCGTGGAAGTCCACCGACCGGCCCTCCTCCAGCACGACGTTCTCCAGCACGGCCCCGAAGTGGAGGGCTTGGAAAATGTCGGGCTCGGACTCAGGGGTCAGGTCGATGGTCTTGGCGTAGCAGCCACCCTCGATGTTGAAGATCCCCCGGTCGCTCCAGCAGTGCTCGTCGTCGCCGATGAGGAGCCGATGCGGGTCGGCGGAGAGTGTGGTCTTGCCGGTGCCGGAGAGGCCAAAGAGCAGGGAGGAACGGCCCGACTCGCGGGCCGCCGTGGCCGAGCAGTGCATCGAAAGAATCCCCTGCTGCGGCATGAGGTAGTTCATGATCGTGAACACCCCTTTCTTCATCTCGCCCGCGTATTCCGTGCCGAGGATCACGACCTCGCCGTCCTCGTTTGTGAGATCCACGCTGGTCTTCGAGGTCATCCCCGCGGTGTGGC
>JBBQML010000367.1:0-5547 GCA_038328885.1 Verrucomicrobiota bacterium
CCGCCGAGGAGATTGAGCGCCTCATCAGCGTCGGCGCACCGCTGGCGATCCGCTCGCCCGTGTCTTTCTCATGACCGTCTTCGGCGGCGGGTTCCGCCTCTCCGAGGCCACCCACCTCGAGATCTCCGACATCGATGGGCCCCGCCTCCAGTTGCGCTTTGTCCCATCCCAAGGGCGGTCGCCAGCGCATGACCCTCCTGAGCCCGGTGCTCCTCGCCGAGTTGCGCCAGTGGTACGGGGTCCATCGGCCCGTGCGCTGGATCTTCTCCCAGGGCCACGACCAGGAGCCGATCTGCAAGGGCACCGCCCAGAACATCTTCTACCGCGCGCTCCGACGGGCCGGTCTCAAGAAGAAGCTCGGGATCCATTCCCTTCGCCATGGCTTCGCAACCTTGCTCCTGGAAAGCGGCGTCGAGATCACCGTTATCCAGAAGCTCCTCGGACACGCCAACCTCGCGACGACCGCCCGCTACCTGCACGTTCGTCAGGAGCGCCTCGGACAGATCCGCAGTCCGCTCCGGCCTGCTCAAGCTTGAGAGGACCGCGCTCGAAGGCGCTGCGCACTGATGCCCGCGTCCCAGTGCGGGGCGCCGGACCGGCAGGAGACCCCGTCGGTTGCCGCCGTGTTGCGCCGGTTCCTGCCGGACTTCACGCAGCGGACTCCGGTGTCCCCGCACGTTCTCAAAATCCTGCGCCGGCTCAGCCGCTGCTTCACCGGGGAGCTCGGCTGGGCCTTGTGGCAGTGTGAACGCTGCTCCGCGCCGCATTGGCGGCCACTGGGCTGTGGCGACCGCCATTGTCCCCAGTGCACGACCAGGGCCCGCGAGGACTGGCTTGAGAAGCAGCGCGCGGCGCTTCTACCGGTCCGCTATTACCACTGGGTCTTCACCTTGCCGGCGGTCCTGCGGCCACTGGCGCTGCAGAACCCCAAAGCCATCTATACCCTGCTCTTCAGTGACGCGGCGGAAACGCTCCTCCAGTTCGGCGAGGAACGGTTCGGGGTCTGCCTGGGCGTCACCGCCCTGCTGCACACCTGGGGACAGAACTTGGGCGAGCATCCGCACCTCCATTGCCTGGTCACCGGCGGCGGCCTGGTGATCCAACCGGGCCGCCCGCCCGAATGGCGCGGCCCAAAGCAGGCGCAGTACCTCTTCCCGGTGCAGGCCGTGGCGGCCATGTACCGGGGAAAGTTCCTCGCCGGCCTCGAGGTCTTGCGGGCCGCGGGCGCGATGGAGTTCCACGGACGGCTCCGAGTCCTGGCGCGACCCGGCGGTGTGGGATCGCACCCTGGGAGCCCTGCGCGGGAGCAAGTGGATTGTCTTCGGGAAGGGCTCGGTGGCCGGCCCCGAATCCGTGTTGGAATACATGGGCCGCTACACGCACCGCGTGGCGATCAGCAACGGGCGCATCCTGCGCATGGACGACCGGTCGGTGACCTTCCGCTATAAGGACTATCGGGAAGACGGCACCCTCAAGGAGATGACCCTCGAGGGCGTGGAGTTCGTGCGCCGCCTCTCGCTGCATATCCTGCCGCCGGGGCTCACCAAGATCCGTCACTACGGAATCCTCGGGAACAACCGCCGGGCGACGCTGGTGCCCTTGGCCCGGCAGGCCTTGGAACATTCGCCCTGGCGCCTGGACTCCCCGCCGCTGACACGGACCCCAGTGCCGAAGGCGGAGGCGAGCGGGTGTCCACGGTGTGGCAGCGACGACATCGTCTGTCTCGGGCGACTCGGACGCCAGTGGACGCTTCACCGCTCTCCGTCGCGGGGCCCTGCGGCTGCGTCTGGTTGCCGGCGAGCCAACGGCAATCCAGGACAGTTCCTGAAGAAACATGACCGAACCACAGGCCTGTCCCGACCACGAAGGCTGCGCCGCGGATCCCGCGACTGCTGCGGCGAGGGATGGCCTTACCTGCACCGGGTCGGCCCCACGCTGTTCGCTTGAGGAAGGCGCAATCTCGCCCGGGAGACCGCCATCTGATCCTTCCCTACCACCCGCCGAGACCGGCGCTGAGCGTCCGCTTATGTCGTGCCCGGATCCTTTGGCCCTCCAACGCCAGGTAGTTTCCCTATAGCGGTTCGGCCTTCTCCGCGGCTCCGTCCAACCACGCAATAAATCGGGCGTACACACGCTACTCAGTATCAGTCCGCGTCCTCGCCCGATCTATTCCGCTTTGGTGTTAGGCAACTTGGCGTTAGTAAGGGAACTCATTAGGCGTAAGTCCTATTGAACGGCCCAAGGAACATTCGGTTGGGAACTCCAGTAGTTGTTTAGAAATTGGAGCATTTGTTCGTGGGTCGCTTTGTCGTAACCCTTAGGTGGTAGCGTTCGTGCTTCTGCGAGCCGAGCGCACCCGGTGATGGCCTGCTCAAAGCCCGCCGGCGTATAGAAGTTCAGCACCCGGCACGGTCCCTTGGTGGTTTTGAACGAATGCACGGTGTTGCGCGGCACATGGCCCATGCAACCGGGGCCAAGAACAACAATTTCCTCGCCGATATGCACAGTCATCTCGCCCTCACTCACGTAGAAAGCCTCCTCAATGGAGTGGACATGTGGTGGTGGGCCTGAGCCTTCAGGCATAAGTTGTTCTATGACCGAGTATTCACCCCCGGTCTGTGCGCCGGTGGCGTGGATAGTCCAGAGACAATCGAGAAACCAGTAGGCCGGAGCCGTTGTTGCGTCGCTTTTGAAGGGCTTGAAGGGAATGTTCATTGGATTAGTGGGATTAGTGGTATGTATGAGATGCTACCCCGAGGGCAGGACGAGTTGGCTAAATCTTTTGCACGAGAGACGCTCGGTAGTCGCCTAACGACCCGGCTCAGCCGCCGCCTGGTACACGGCGAAGCCTGGAACGAGCGGCTCAGACGCGGTTGGCTGGAGCCGATTGTTCGCCGTTCTCAGTTCTGCTACCCGCGGCGCCTAGGAGGACACTTCGCGCCCACTCCGCAACTCCGATATCTCCTGCTGCCTGAACGATTCGCTCCTTATCCTCCTTCTTGAGTCGAACATACAGTGCTTCGGAGTGGCGCTCCTTTTCAGGCTTTGGGGCCGTATCGGAATAACCTTTACACTTGAGTGACTACATTGCGGGGTTTGAGCGCGTAGTTCCAGTCACCGTGGAAATTCTCGCGAACCAGGTTCAGCGCCGCCATTTCTGCGTCGCTAACTTTGATCTTATCCGGATACTTTCTCCGATCCGCTTTGGCGACGACCTTGAGTCCGGCTCGAGTCGTCGTGGCGGCGATCAACTGGATGATGACCTCGTGGCTCGTCAGCGGTTTCCCGCGCCAGTTGATGCTGATGTGCGAGAAGAGTCGGTGTTCAATCTTGTTCCATTTGCTGGTCCCCGGCGGCAGGTGGCAGACGTGGATCTCCAGGACAGTTTCGTCAGCGAGACCCTGGAGCTCGCGTTTCCAGAGGCGCACGCGATGGCCGTTGCTGCCGCCTCCGTCGGCGGAGATCAGTAGACGTCGCGCCTGCGGATAATCGTGTTGTCCCATACTGCGCCACCAGCGCCGGATGCTCTCGACGGCAAAGGCCGCGGTGTCGTGATCGCGTCCCACGCTTACCCACCCTGGTTTTGAGCGAGGTCGTAGATCCCGTACGGGATTGCCTTGCCCAATTCGGGGTCGATGAAGTCGTGCACCTTAACCTGAGGAGCCTCGCCCTGAGGATGCCATTCGCGGCCTCCATTCTTGTAGAGCCCGACGAGTTCCTTCTTCTTTGTATCGACCGAGATCACCGGATCTCCCTTGGCCATGAAAACTGTCGCCCGCTCGTTCAAGTGGAGGAACTGAGCATCCCGATCTGGGTGATGGCTGCCCTCTTCCACTGTCTTGGCATTAGCCTGCAAGCTGTAGCCCATCCGAGCCAGCGTCTCCGCGACCACCCGATGGCTGACAGGATAGCCTCGCGTTTTGAGTGCTGCCGCGAGTTTGCGCGTGCTGTGGGTCGTCCAGCGTAGCGGCGAGATGGGATGGCCGCGCGACGTTGGTTCCACCAGCTTCTCGATGGCTTCCTCCAATCCCGGGAACTTCTCGGTCGCGCGCTTGCGACCTCCGCCAGCCTTGCGAATCCGGCCGGAATGGACCTCCCGACCCTTCAGTTCCTCCATCCCCTTGTAGAGGGTCGGACGGGAGAGTTCTGCGGCAGCGGCCACCTGACTGATTCCGCCTCGTCCGAGGGCGGCGCAGTCGGCGGCCGCAACAAGACGCCGGGTGCGCTCATCCAGGTGAGGCAATAGAATGCGATACCGATGTTCGAGGAATTGGTCCATTTCCATGCCGGGACTGTACTTCGATCGATCTCGAAACTGTCAATGTTATTACATTACGGCCCCTTTGCCGCGAATCTATTTCTCTTTGGTGCTGCCATCGGAAACCGTGGAGTGAAGGCCTGTCATCGTCAGGAGCGGCAGCACTGTGAAGTGACCCTCGTCATCGTAAACGACCACATAGGCCGATTTTGGTGGAAGAGAGATATAGTCCCGATGCGGTACCCGGTACTCTCGACCATCAGCCATGAGGAGATTGAAGGGAACTCCTCTTGCTACCGCGGATTCCACTTGTTCTCTTGTCATGCTGCAACCTTCCGAAACGCCCAATGAATGCGCAAGCGCAAACATTGCCTGCAATCTGGCGGCGAACGACCAAGCTCTGCCACCCGGGCGCAAAGCTCAGGCTGGAAGCGGTGGGCTACCCGGGGTTGGCAGGAGCGCATGGTTCGACGTTCCGGCTCTCATCGTCCGGCGCCCGCAGCAATCGCCACAGGTCCAGCAGGAAGCCAGTCACGGGAATCACCACGACACACCAGAAGAAGCTCCATCCGTGGAGGAGGCGGTCGTCGCGGTAAAAAGACCAGAGCCACGCGAGCAAGAGATAGGGAACGGCGCAACAGCCGATCCGAACGGCGCTTCACCTGAAAAGAACTTCCCGGGTCGTAGGAATGTAGAGTGTCGAGGTGCTCATAAGCTTATGCGCTCTGCCGTCGAACGCCTGGGTCTGCGACGGCGAGGCAGGGTCAGTCCTGAAGCCCTGGCTCAACCGCCGTTTGCAGCACCCAATGGTTCGGTGCATTTTTGTGTGGCTCGTGGGTCGGTACAACGCTCAAGTACCGAACTTCGACAAGCAATGTCTTAAAGCTTTGTCCCTCATCAAGCGCAATGGTCCCGACGGCGGATCGCTCAATCAAATATTCGTGCCCGGTGCAATCCCGCTGTTCTAATCCTGCAACAAGCGCGATTTAAGTCTGCAGGTTAAAGGAAATGCTTGAAATGCCCGTCAACATTGGCTCAGATGAGTTTGTTCAAGAACAAATCGGCCCATGAAACGAACATCTCGAGTGAAGAGAAAGTACCCTAGAATCCTCCGGAACCGCAAGGCCCGGATTCAGCGGCGTATCTCCACGCGAAACTGGTCCGACCAGGCTGAACCGATGCTTCGCGGTGGCAACGTGCACTACGAGATGGCGGGGCGCACCCATGCCGTTGGCTGCGGTGGATTGGGAGTCATGCACACCTTGGTGCAGCGGCTCGGTCTGGTGAAG
>JBBQML010000368.1:0-5546 GCA_038328885.1 Verrucomicrobiota bacterium
GCCCGCGTAGCCCCGACCCAGGGCCCGCCCACCCCGAGCCCCAAGGCCCGCGCGGCCCTCGCCGAGGTCGCCCACCGCCGTCCCGAACGCCCCCCCGCCCTGGCCGCTGCCCTTGCCCCCGCGGCGGAACCTCAGCCCGCCAACGGCCAGGGCCAGATGAAGGCGCAGGAGCAGACGGAGGAGGCACGCAGCGCCGCGCAGGAAGCCCTCGCAGAACTGCCGCCGCCCGAACCCACCGCCGAGGTATCCCCACTCGCCGGCGGTGGCGCCGCCGCCTCCGCTCCCGGCGCGGTCCAGGAGGCCCCCTCCGCAGCGGCAACCGATTTGAAGGAGGAGGCCCAGGCCGACGCCGAAGGTGCCCAGGCCGGAGAAGAGGCCAAAAAGGAGGAAGCCGGCGGTGGCGCGGAACCCGCGGCAGAGGAGGAACGCGCACCCGCCTCACCCCAGGAGGACCCAGGCTTCCGCCGCGTGCTCGCCCGCAGCCGTGCCGTCGCCACCCAACAGGCCCACAACAACACCGCCCAACGGAAGGCTGCCGAAGCCCAGGCCGCCGCACCCGGGCCTGCCAACGAAGTCGACGCCCTCGCCGGCGGGAATCAGGTCGCCAAGATGGCCGAGCAGGAGCCGGCCCCCTTCGACAAGGAAAGCTTCAAGGCCGGCCTGATCGCCCAGATCAACGCCATCGCCCCCGGCACGCTCGAGGACGCCGACAATTTCAAGAGCCGCGGCACCGCCGGCGAGTTGAAGAGTGCAGTCGTGGGCCAGGTCGAAGCGGGCAAATCCGGCGCCCAGGGCCCCATCGAAAGCACCGCCGAGGAGGCCCCCGACACCGGCTCCGTCGAACCCAAGGCAGTCGTCCCCCAACCTCCAACCGAGGCCGGCCCCCCACCGCCCTCCATCGGCGCCTCCGCCGCCGCTCCCAAGCCCAAGTCCGATGCCGAGGTGAACCTCGATGCCGGCCCTCAGAGTGTCGAGGACGCCATGGCCGAGGCCAAGGTCACGGAGGATACCCTGGCCAATTCGGGCGAGCCGGAGTTCGTGGGAGCCGTCGACGCCAAACATGAGGCCGAGGAGCATGCCCAGACCGCACCGGTCGCGTACCGCGCCGACGAGGCCGCGCTCGTCGATCGAGCCCAGGGCGGAGCCGTCGGAACCGCCGAGACCCAGACGGGGGGTATGTACGAGACCCGGAACGCCCAGTTCGGTGGCGTGCAGGAAGAGCAGAACTCCACCAGTGCGGGCGACCACGAAAAACGCGCCGAGATCACCGGCCACATCCAGGGCCTCTTCGACGACACCCGGGTGGCGGTGCAGGACCGTCTGTCCCTGCTCGACGGCGAGGTCAACACCGCCTTCGACAACGGTGCCGAGAACGCCCGCATCGCGTTCGAGGCTGAGGTCGAACGCGAAAAGGAAGCCTGGAAGGAACGTCGCTACAGCGGCATCGACGGCCCGCTCCTCTGGCTGCACGACCTCGTCCTGCCCCTGCCGGACGAGGTCCAGGAGGTCTACCAGATCGCCCGCGAGCACTACATCGACGCCATGAACTTGGTGATCGATGACGTGGCCGGATTGGTGGAGACGGGCCTCAACGACGCCATGACGCTGATCAAGGCCGGGCGCGACTCCGTCCTCACCTACGTCTCCACACTCGACGCCGACCTCCGACAGATCGGCGAGGACGCCGCCGCCAGCATTCAGCAGGAGTTCGACACGCTCGCCACCGAGGTCGCCGACTTCGAGAAGACTCTTCAACAAGGCCTCGCCGAGAAGTACATCGCGAACCTCCAGGGCATCGATGACCGGATCAACGAGATGAAGGAGGACGACCAGGGACTGGTCGGCGCCGCCATGGCGGCGCTCCAGGGGGTCCTCGACACCATCCTCGAACTGAAGGAGATGCTGCTGGGGATCCTGGCCAAGGCGGCGGGTGTCATCGAGGCCATCATCGCCGACCCCATCGGGTTCCTGGGCAACCTGGTCACCGGAATCCAGATGGGCCTCTCGGCCTTCCTCGGCAAGATCGGCGAGCATCTCAAGAACGGCCTGATGGGATGGCTGTTCGGCGCCGTCGCCGCCGCGGGCATCACCATGCCCGAGTCCTTCGACCTCAAGGGCCTGCTCGGCCTCGGCGCCCAGATCCTCGGACTGACCTACGCCAACATCCGCGCCCGTGCCGTCCGCATCGTCGGCGAACCCGTGGTCGCGGCCATGGAAACCGCCGTCGAGATCTTCCAGATCCTCATGACCGAGGGCCTCGGCGGCGTCTGGACCTACATCAAGGACATGGTCGGCGACCTGACCGAGACCGTGCTCAGCGGCATCCGCGACTGGGTGGCGACCAAAGTCATCACCGCCGGCATCACCTGGATCCTCAGCCTGCTCAACCCCGCGTCCGCCTTCGTCCGCGCCTGCAAGATGATCATCGACGTGGTGATGTTCTTCATCGAGCGGGGTTCCCAGATCATGTCGCTGGTCAACGCCGTGCTCGATTCGATCGCCGCCATCGCCTCCGGAGCCGTCGGCGCCATGGCCTCGGCCGTCGAAGGCGCGCTGGCCAAGGCCGTCCCCGTGGCCATCAGCTTCCTCGCCAGCCTCCTTGGCCTGGGGGGAATCAGCGACGTCATCCGCACCAACCTCGAGAAGATCCAGGAGCCGGTGAACAAGGCCATCGACTGGCTGATCAACAAGGCCGTCAAACTCGCCAAGGGCATCGCCGGACTGTTCGGGGGCAAGAAGAAGGAGGACGAGGAAGAAGCGCCCGAGACGCTCGACCCCGAGCACGACGCCAAGGTCACGGCGGGACTGTCGGCGATCGACCAACTCCAGCAACCCAAGCTCGACCAGGGAAAGATCACCGAAGAGGAAGCCGAAGAGGTTGCGACTGCGGTGCGCCGCGACCACTCCGTTTTCAAAGTCCTCACCGTGGTGGCCGGAGAAGGCACCTGGAACTACCACTACGAGGCCAGCCCGGTTGCCACCCACACCGGCGCGCCGCAGGCCCTCGATCCCGACGAAGGGAAAGTGACCCTCTATGCCCAGAAGCGCCCCTCCAACACCAACCTGAACTGGGAATCCCACCACGTCCCCCAGAAGGTCGTCGCGGCGTACTTCGGCGACGTCTACGAGGCGGCCTCCACCCTCGCCCTGGCCAACCAGGATCCGACCCTGGCCGCCCACTACGCCACCAAGGCAGGCGTCGCCAAGACGAAGGGCAGCGGGGGCGCGGGGCTGTCCTCGGTCTGGCTCTCGGACAAGACCCACGTCAGCGTGCATCAGGCGCAGGCGGGAGAATTCGCGGCACTCAAGGCCAAACTCCTTGCCAACGCTGCCGGCCCGGGGCAGCCCGCAAAACCCGTGGGCATCCCCGAGACCCAGACCGGGGCCCATCCCTCCTATGTCCGGCGGTCGCAGATCCGGGCGGGACTGGGGGGCATGACCGACACCGCGGCGGCGGCGGACATGAGTGGCACCTTCAACACCGTGTGGTCGAACATGCTGGAAGCGGGCAAAGGTGCCGTGGCGGTGGCGATCCCCAAGTGGCCCCATGCCGGCCTGCTGCCGATGCCTGACGGCTGGGACAACCTCAAAGACCCCAACGCCAAAGCCTGAACCTGCCCTGGGGTCAGATCTAAATTGTTGACTATTGCGACGTTTGAGCGGTCCAAGGCTCACCTTGCCGAGGGGATCCCGACCAACCGCGGCCGTCCGCTTTCCGTCTTTGAATGCTGCGAGGTCTCGAATGTCAACAATTTAGATTCGACCCCATCTAAAGCCCGCCGGGCAAGGAAGACCCGCTAAAGACCCGCTAGTTCGACAGCGCTCTGACGGTAGGGGAGGCTTCCCCCGCGCGGACGACGATCGGATCGTCATCCGTCTTTTTTCGCTCGCATGTCCACGGAGTGAGCTCGACAGACTCCCCCAGTGCGCCACCGGACTTCCTCGCTGAGCCTGGTTCTCGCCGCATTGGCCACCCTGGTCTGGGCCATGCCCGCCCGCGCCGCGGTCACGACTCGGGCACTGAGCCCGTCCACCGGCGGGTTGGCACTGGGTGGTTTCACCTCGCTGGACCCCGCGCAGACCGGGATCGTATTTACCAACCGCCTCACCCCGCTCCAGGCGGCAGGAAACCAGAACCTCATGAACGGCTCCGGGCTCGCGGCCGGAGACGTCGATGGGGATGGCCGCTGCGACATCTTCCTGGCCTCTCTGTCGGGGGCAAACGCCCTCTATCGCAACCTTGGCGACTGGCGCTTCCAGGACATCACGACGGCCGCCGGGGTCCGAGGCGGTGGCTGGCGCTCCACGGGCGCGGTCCTCGCCGACCTCGAAGGGGACGGCGATCTGGACCTGTTCGTGAGCACCCTCGGGCAGGGGGTCCACTGCTTCCGCAACGAGGGTGGCGCGCGCTTCGTGGAGGTCACCGCCGAAGTGGGGCTCCATTCCTCCTCTGGAAGCACCACCCTCACGCTGGGGGATGTGGACGGGGACGGTGACCTGGACTTATACGTCACCAACTACGGCACCCTCTCTGTGCTCCGCTCGGGCGGTCGGGCCGAGGTCCGCCGAGTCAATGGCGAATGGACGGTGACCGGGCCACACGCCGATCGGCTGCGGTTTGTCGACGGTCGGCTGGAGGAGGTGGGCGAAGCGGATGTCCTCTACCTGAACGACGGCCTGGGACGGTTCACCGCGGTCCCGTGGAGTTCGGCGGCGTTCCTCACCCCCGATGGTCGACCCCACCCGGCGCCACTGGACTACGGGTTGGGGGCGCAGATTCGGGACATCAACGGGGACGGCGCCCCGGACATCTACGTTTGCAACGACTTCCAGACTCCGGACCGCTTTTGGCTGAACGACGGCCGCGGACACTTTCGGGCGGTGTCCCGAATCCTCCAGCGAAAGCAGCCGTATTCCTCGATGGGCGTGGACTTCGCAGATGTGGATCGGGACGGGCGGCTGGACTTCCTCGTGGTTGAAATGGCCCCCCGCCACCATGCGCGCCGGATGCGACAGGTCATGGGCGCGGACCCCATCCCGAACCTGCCCGGCCGCTTCGAGGTGCGGCCCCAAGTCCCACACAACGTCCTCTACCACGCGAACGACGACGGCACCTGGAGCGATATCGCCAACTACGCCGGCGTGGCTGCGACCGACTGGTCGTGGCAACCCGTGTTCACGGATGTAGACCTCGACGGTTACGAGGACCTGCTGGTGGTGAACGGGGTGATGTTCGATGTTCAGGACCGCGACACGCTTGCCGCCATCAATCAACTCGGGCGACAGACCCCGGAGGCCACACGCCTGGACCTCGTACGCTACCCGCCTTACCTCTCGCCGAACCTCGCCTTCCGCAACCGGGGCGATCTGACGTTCGAGGAACGCTCGGCGGCTTGGGGCTTCGCCTCCACGCGGATCTCCCAAGGCATCGCCTTGGCAGACCTCGACGACGACGGGGATCTGGACGTCGTGGTGAACTGCCTGAATGACGCGGCCCTCGTCTATCGCAACGACAGCCCGGCCCCCCGCCTGGCCGTCCGCCTTCG
>JBBQML010000369.1:0-5543 GCA_038328885.1 Verrucomicrobiota bacterium
GCCATGAATGACGAACTGCAGAAACTGATTGAATCGCTCCGCGAGGAGCTTCGGGAGTACGGCCAGATGCTGGTCGTGCTCGACGAACAGCAGGACCAGATCATCAAGCGCCACAACGACGAACTCCTCGGAGCCACCGCCGCCGTGAACAACCAGGGCGCCGCCATCGAGTCCGCCCGCCGCCACCGGGTCGACGCCCAGCGCGACCTCGCCCGCCAGTTGCAGGTCGCCGGCGATGCCCCGCTGACTCACCTCGCCCCCCTCCTGCCCCAGGATTACCGGCCGCTCCTGAATGCGCTCATGCAGGAGAACCACCACCTCCTCCAGCGAATCCAGCAACGCGCCCGACAGAACTACCTCCTGCTCCGCCGTTCCCTCGAGTTGCTGGACCAGTTCATCAGCTCGTTCTGCCCGGCCATGACGCCCGTCTACAACGGGACCGGCGGCCTCCAGGCCGGCTCGGAACCGGGCTCCGCGTTGTACGAGGCCGTCGGCTGATCCACCCCCCCCCACTTATGCTTGGCTTGTATGGCACGCTCAACCTCGGCACCCGCGCCCTCCAGACGCATAGCCAGGGTCTAGCCATCGCAGGCCAGAACCTCGCCAACGTCAACAACCCGGCGTACACCCGCCAGCGGTTGCAGCTCCAGACCAGCGCCACCATCTCCACCCCCGACGGGCCCCAGGGCACCGGCGTCACTTCGGCCGGCATTCAGCGCATCCACGACTCCCTGCTCGACCGCCAGATCCAGAACGAAACCAGCGTCAGCGGCTTCTGGAACGCCCAGCAGGGCGCTCTGCGCTCCACCCAGTGGAGCCTCGGTGAAGCGCTCAACAGCTCCACCCAGGGTGCCAGCGGAACCGGCGGGACCAACGCCGCGGCCTCGTCCACCCTCGGCACCGACCTCACCGGGCTCTTCAACGAGTTCCACACCCTCGCCGCCTCCCCGGCCTCGCTCCCAAACCGCCAGGTCCTGCTCGCCAAGGCCCAAAACCTGGCCGCTCAGTTCAACGAGGTCGACCAGCGCCTCGCGGGAGTTCACGCCACTCTCAACGAAACCGTCACCCAGGGCGTGGGCGAGGCCAACGAACTCCTCACGTCCATCGCCCACCTCAACGAGCAGATCCGCCGCTCCGAGGCCGGCGGTACCGGCTCCGCCAACGATCTCCGCGATTCCCGGCAGCAGAAGCTCGAGGCCCTCGCCGAATTGACCAACTTCGAGTCCGTCGAGGATTCCGACGGTCAGGTCAATATCACCGTCGGTGGGGAGCTCCTCGTCTCCGGCCGGCAGGTCCTGACCCCCCTGGTGGCGAACGATCCCGGGACCGGCCGGGTCATGGTCCAGACCGGAACCGGGGTGGCCCTCGGTCTCACCGGCGGTTCCCTACAGGGAACCATCGACGCACGGGACGGTGCCCTGGCCTCCTCGCGCAGCGAGCTTGATACCCTGGCCAAGACTCTCGCAACGGAGGTCAACACGTTGCACCGCAGCGGCTTCAATCTCCAGGGCGGAACCAACGCCGACTTCTTCACCGGCACCACCGCCGCCGATCTCGCGGTCAATGCCGCCCTCTTGGGAAACCCCTCCCTGATCCAGGCGAGCGGCAATGCCACCGCCGCCGGCGACAACCAGGTCGCGCTTGCGCTCGGCCGACTCGCGGAGCAACCCCAGGCCGCGCTGGGTGGCCGGACGTTCGCCGCCGCCTACGCCCACAACATCACCGGCGTCAGCCAGACGCTCGCGAACGCCAACACCCAGGTGGAGGATCAGGCGCTCCTGGCCGGGCTCCTCCAAGGTCGGCGCAGTTCCATCAGCGGCGTCTCCATCGACGAGGAAATGACCGACCTCATGAAGTACCAGAAGGCCTTCCAGGCTTCCGCCCGCATCGTCTCCGTCGTCGACCAACTGCTCGACGAAATCCTGAGCCTGAAACGCTGACCGCGGCCCACCCCCTAATCCCACCCCTGCCAGGCGCGTCGCCACCAACGCTTTCCCGAGTTCCCTGGTCACCCAGTTGCACCAACTCAACGACCGGCAGAACCGGCTCCAGACCCAGGCCGCCACCGGCCAGCGCGTCCAATGGGGCGAGGAGGACCCGGCGGCCATGAATCGGGCCTTGGCGTTGCAGGCTTCCGACCGCACCAACACCCAGTACGCCAAGAACATCGACTTCCTGAAGGAGCGCACAACCACCACCCTGGATGGCATCCGTGGCCTGCAGACGATCCTCGATCGCGCCGGCGAGATCGCCATCCTCGCCGATGGCACGAAGTCACCCGACGAGCTCCAGGCCTACGCCAGCGAGTTGGACCAGATGATCCGTCAGGGCGTCGAGACGGCAAACCGACAGCACCGCGGCGACTCCCTTTTCGGGGGCACGACGAGCGGCACGCCCCCGTTCGTGCTCCAGGAGGATGCCGCCAAGTCCATCACCGGGGTCACCTACCAGGGCAACGCCGACTCGCCCGTGCTCGAAATCGCCCCCGGCACCACCATGCCCATGCTCGTGCCCGGGAGCAACACGACCGGCTCGGGCGCCCCCGGCCTCCTCGCCGATTCGCGCACGGGCGCCGACTTCTTCGGCCACCTCATCGCCCTGCGCGACCACCTCGCCGCCGGTGATACCAAGTCCATCGCCGACGTCGACCGGGCAGCGCTGCGCCAGGACGAGGACAACGTCCTCAACCAGATGGCCAGCACCGGTGCGGTCCAGGCTCGCCTCGAGACCGCCCGGGCCGCCGCCACCACGCGCTCGAATCAGCTTCAACAGGCGTATTCCGGCGAAACGAACGTGGACCTGGCCGAGACCATCGTTCAGCTCACCGCGACCCAGACCGCCTACCGCGCGGCCCTGCAGAGCGGCGCCAGCCTGCTGAACACCTCGCTGATGGACTTCCTCCGCTGATTCCCCGCTGAGTTCGGAAGGTTGCCGCCTGGGGACTGGGCTGTTCCTTGAGCCCCCGCTGAAGTCTGGCCATTCTTCCCGTGGTCGTTCCTGCTGCGATCCGCACGGACGGCGTCGCAGAGCGACGTGCGATGGTTGCCGATCTGACCGCAAAGCCTCCCAGGGGCAGAATTGCCTAGCGGAGCCCCCGAATTCCCCCGGCCCAGGGGTGGACCCGGAAAAAACGACCGGTAGCGCGGCGTCCATCCGGCATTAATTCAGCATTAGGGAGGTTCCGAGGGATCCCAGGGTCGATTCCGCAGGTGGCACGGGCACTGCTTTCAAATGGCAGAATGCAGTCAGACGCTTCCAACGCCCCAAGGCCCCGGCCGGTGCCCCCCGCGAATCTCATCCAGATGCCCCGCGGCCTGCTCGGGTTCGAGCGGATCAAGGAGTACCTCCTGGTGGCCAATCCGTCTGAGGACCCGTTCCTCTGGCTCCAAGCCCCTGAGGACTCCACGCTGGCCTTCCTCGCGATCGACCCCCTGCCCATCCTCCCGGACTACAAGCCCGAGATCAGCCCGGAGGACAGCGAGTTCCTCGGCCTCGTGACCGAAGCGGACACGGCAGTGCTCTGCATCGTCACCCTGCGCGGCGCCAACGCCGCGACCCTCAATCTGAAGGGGCCGATCCTCCTGAACCGGCGCACCCGCGTCGCCCGCCAGGTCATCCCCGTCAATGCCGCCGAGTTCTCGGTGCAGCACCCGCTGCCCGTCGCCCAAGCCTAACCCGAAAGCCCTGTGCTCATTCTATCCCGCAAGATCAACGAGAGCATCGTCATCGACGGCCGCATCACCGTCCGGGTGGTCCGCGTGACGGGTGACGTGGTGAAACTGGGCATCGACGCCCCTCTGGATATCCCGGTTCACCGCCAGGAAATCTACGAGGAAATCCAGCGGAACAACCAGGAAGCCCTGGCCCAAAGCCGCACCGCGTCGCTCGCCCTGCCCCGCATCGCCCGCCCCACTCCGCCCCCTCCGCCGACGGACCCCCAGCCCTGAGGCCTCCGACCTTTTCACGGAAGAAATAACCCCAACGCAGTCGTCACCCTAAGGAGATTCCATGGTCATCAACACCAACCTCGCGGCGCAGGCCAGTAGCAACACCCTGAACACCAGCCAGGCGCGACTGGCCAAGTCCCTCGCCCGCATCAGTTCCGGCAACAAGATCATCCAGCCCGGGGATGACGCCGGCGGCCTCGCGGTCGGCACCAAGCTCGACGCCCAGGTTCATCGCCTCCAGGCCGCCAAGGCCAACGTCGGCAACGCCACGTCTTTCGTCCAGACCCAGGACGGCTATCTCAAGAAGATCGCCAAGGCCCTCGACCGCATGAGCGAACTCTCGGTGCTCGCCATGGACGCCACCAAGTCCGACGCCGACCGCGAGCTGTACAACAAGGAGTTCGTGGAACTTCAGGCGTACGTGCAGACGGCCGCCGACAAGGAATTCAATGGCGTCTCCCTCTTCTCCCCCGCGCTGCCAGGCCTCGACGTCACCATCGATTCCGATGGCACGACGTTCACGATGAAGGGCATCGACATGGCCAGCTCGAAGTACTCGGTGGCGAACCTCGGCCCCGTCACGCTGGACACCCAGGCGAGCGAACTGGGGATCACGGAAGGGACCATCTCCATCAACGGATCGGTCCCCGGCATTGTGATCTCCTCCAACGACACCCTGGAGCAGATCTTCGACCGCATCAACGCCGCGGAACCGAACCTCACCGCCACCCTCGACCAGTCGTCGGGCCGGATCAACCTCGCCAACGCGAGCGGCGCCCCCATCACCCTGGCGGAAAGCGGAACCGACTTTCTCGAGAAGACCAAGCTGGCTCCAGGCCCGGGCCTGACCGCCGCGGCCAGCAGCTCGGTCAGCAGCACCGACAACATCACCGCCCCGGGTGCGCTGGACATCAAGACGGTGGCCAATGCCAAAGCCAGCCTCTCGGCCCTCAAGGACGCCGTCACCCAACTCGCCTCCGACCGCGCCACCATCGGCGCCTACCAGGCCCGCCTGTCCTACAGCGCCGAGCAGTTGGCCGTCAGCCAGGAGAACCTCATGGCCGCCAGTTCCCGCATCCAGGACGTCGATATCGCCGAGGAATCGACCGAGTACGCCAAGGCCAACATCCTGGTCCAATCCGGCACCGCGATGCTCGCCCAGGCGAACCAGATTCCGCAGCAGGTCCTCCGCCTGCTCCAGTAGTTCGATCCGCCCTCCGGCAGCCCCTTCCACCCGCCCAAGCCGAACCGCAAACCGAGGCCCACCGTGCGCCCGATCCAGCCAGACCACCAACCCCTGGGAAGTCGTCGCCGCCGCCCCTGCCCTCCCGGCCCCGCAGCGCGACCCCGCCCGGGTGGCCTGCCCCGGTGCCAACGGGCCTCGGGTTCCGCCTCCTCGACCCGGTCCAGCCTCGGTGCCGGATTCCGTCGGAACGGCACCCGGCCCCCGTCGTCGCGCTGGCGTCCCGCCGGAGCGCCGTTCATTGCCATCGTGCCCGGTCCGGCCGGCCTCGTGCAGCACGCGCTGTCCGCCGCCCAGGAACACTTCAGCGCCGCGCGCTACACGGCGGCGAACGCCTTCCTGGAACTTATCCA
>JBBQML010000370.1:0-5536 GCA_038328885.1 Verrucomicrobiota bacterium
TATTCGCGATCGACCGGAGCCAAGCCCTCCCGGGGCTGCACCAGAATCAGCCCGTACATGCCATTGGCCACGTGCATACCGACCGGGGCGGTGGCGCAGTGATACACATAGAGCCCCGGGTTCAGTGTCCTGAACGAGAACCGGGACGCATGCCCGGGCGCGGTGAAGGAACTTGCGGCGCCACCGCCCGGCCCGGTCACCGCATGGAGATCGATGTTGTGCGGCATCCGGCTCGTGGGGTGGTTCATCAGGTGAAACTCCACCAGATCCCCCTCACGCACCCGGATGAACTTGCCGGGAACATCCCCACCAAAAGTCCAAAACTGGTAATCGACGCCGTCGGCCAACCGTTTCACCAACTCCCGGACCTCGAGTTCCACCACCACCTTGGTCGCGTGGCTGCGCGTGATCGGAGGCGGCACCTCCGGGGCGCTGGTAAGAACCGCCCGTTCCTCCCCGATAATCCTCGGGTCCACGGGGGCCTTCCCCGTGGCCACCCCCCGGGCCGGCATGATTCCCAAGCCGAGGCTCAAAGCCACGAGGAACGTGCAGTGGAGGATCCGATGAATTGGAGGACGTCTCATGGTGGGGGTCGGGAACGGAGTCGTCCACGGTCTGCCGAGGACTACAAGCGATCGCGACCGACGCACGTCGTCATGACCTTGACTCAGGTCATGCCCACCGCGGCCACTTGCGGATGGCCACGCCGGCCACGGGCGCGGCAGGTTGCCTCCCAGTGCCCAGTGGGGTCAGATCTAAATGTTTGACTATTTGAGATTGTCCTTCGTCCCAGCCGCCCGACCTCGCGGGAACCTGAGTCGAAAGTCAACAATTTAGATCTGACCCCAAGCACACTCGGCGGGAAGCGAAGCGCGACACCGCTTTGGTAGGGGTGCACGATCCGCTGGCGCTTCCGCGCCGGGTCGCGGAATCTGTCGGTCCCGTGTCTCTCGCGACCCTCCTTACGCCAGCCGGACGCCTCCTGGTGGAGCGCGACGAGACCGCCGAACCCAGCCTTGCCCCGGCCGGGATGGAGCGTCTCGAGGAAGCCTTCGCCACCTCTACTGCTGCGGGTTTGGAACTTCTGGCGGGTGATCTTCTCCACACCGGCCTCCCTCCTACGCTGGCCTTCTGGCAGAGCCTGGCCCGCCGCTACTTCACCGCTCGCTGCCACGCCCCCACCCTCGACCCGGCGGTGGCCTCCGAGGTGCCTGCCCCCGTACCGGAGGACATGGAGGCGCTGATCGAGGCCGCCCCACCCATGAAGGGGCTGGAATACCTGGACCCGAACGTCCTGAGCCGGCTTTGGGCGGAACTGGATGGCGACGTCCGTGGGCGGATCGCCGCCACCGAGGGAGGTGCTTCCGCCTTCCTGCATGGCCTCAATCCCGTCTGGAACACCGTGGGCCGGGTCACCTTCCACCTCGCCGAGAACAAGCGGAACCCGGTATACCCCTTTGCCTTCCTCGCGACGTACACCCACGGCATGTCCGACGCCGGCAAGGTCCGCCACCTGCCGTTGGGCCGGGCCCTCGAGGAGTACGCGGGCGCGCGAAATCGCGCCGCGCTCTCCGCGCTGCTCTCGCCCGTGCAACGCGCAGCCGAGAAATCTCCCCTCGCGCGTGAACTGCTGGAGTCACGCGCCCTCTTCCAACCCCAGGCCTGGAGTCCCAACCAGGCCTACACGCTCCTCAAGAACATCCCCGCCCTCGAGGAGAGCGGCGTCGTCGTGCGCATTCCCGATTGGTGGAAGGCCGGCCAACCGCCCCGACCTCAGGTCAGCGTCCGCCTCGGCGAGTCCGGCGCCTCCCACCTCGGCACGAAAGGCCTGCTCGATTTCCACATCAACGTGGCGCTCGAGGGTGAAACGCTCTCGGAAGCGGAAATCCGTGCCATCCTCGCCGAGACCGGCGGCCTGGTCCTGCTCAAGGGACGCTGGGTGGAGGTGGATCGCGACCAACTCAAGGAAGTGCTGACCCACTGGCGCCGGGTGCAGGCCGAGGCCGGCCCGGACGGCGTCAGCCTGTTGGAAGGCCTCCGGATGCTCGCCGGATTCGTCCCCGGGGCCGCACCGGCGGACGCCCCGCAGATCGCGGACGCCCGCGCAGCCTGGTCGGAGATCGTCGCCGGGAAGGGGCTGCGCGAGTTGCTCGACCGGATGAGCCACCCCACCGCCTCCGCGGAGTCGAATCCCGGCCCGGAACTCCAGGCCGAGCTCCGCCCGTACCAGCGTGTGGGCGTGCACTGGCTCTGGTTCATGACCGGACTCGGCCTGGGCGCCTGTCTCGCCGACGACATGGGCCTCGGCAAAACCATACAAATCCTCGCGCTCCTCCTCGTGCGCCGGCGCCAACGGACCGCCCCCGCCCGACCGGGGAACAGGCAACCCCACGCGCCCAGCTTGTTGGTGGTCCCGGCGTCACTGATCGGCAATTGGAAAGCCGAGATCCGGCGATTTGCGCCCTCGCTCTCGGTGGTCATCGTCCACCCGTCCGAGGCGCCCCTCCCCGGACGCCCCGCCGCCGCGGACCATCCTGGCCAGGGCCTGCGCGAGGCGGATCTCGCGATCACGAGTTACGCGATGGTCCCCCGGCTCTCCTGGCTCCGGGAGACAGCCTGGGATCTGGTCATCCTCGACGAGGCTCAGGCGATCAAGAATCCAGGGGCGCGACAAAGCCGGGCGGTCAAGGAACTCCGGCACCGCTGCCGGATCGCCCTCACCGGGACGCCGATCGAGAATCGCCTCGGGGACCTCTGGTCGCTCTTTGATTTCCTCTCCCCCGGCCTGCTCGGCAGCGCCCGGGAGTTCGCGGCATTCATCCGCGGCCGCGCCACCGCCGGCGGGAATGCGTTCGCCCCGCTGCGTCGACTCGTCCGCCCCTACATCCTGCGCCGACTGAAGACCGACCGCTCCATCATCGCGGACCTGCCCGAGAAGACCGAACTCGTCGCGTTCTGTCCGCTCACCCGCGCCCAGGCCGTGCTGTACCAGCAATCCGTCCAGGAACTGGCCGAGCGCCTCGAAGCCCCTTCGGTCGAGGGCATCCAACGCCGCGGCATCATCCTCGCCTTCCTCACCCGACTGAAGCAGATCTGCAACCACCCCTCCCAGTGGCTGGGCGACGGCGCGTACGCCCCCGCCGACAGCGGAAAGCTCCAGCGGTTGCGCGAACTCTGCGAACCGATCGCCGCCCGGCAGGAACGGGTGCTGGTTTTCACGCAGTATCGTGAGATGACCGCCCCCCTGGCCCGGGAACTCGCCACCGCCTTCGGTCGTCCGGGGCTGATCCTCCACGGCGGCACACCCGTGAAGGATCGCAAACGTCTGGTCGACGAGTTCCAGGGCGCCGATGGTCCGCCGTTCTTCGTGCTCTCCCTGAAGGCGGGCGGCACCGGTTTGAACCTCACCGCGGCCGCCCACGTGATCCACTTCGATCGCTGGTGGAACCCTGCCGTGGAAAACCAGGCCACCGACCGCGCCTTCCGCATCGGACAGAAGCGCAATGTCATGGTTCACAAGTTCACCTGCCGCGGCACGGTCGAGGAGCGCATCCACGATCTGATCACGACCAAAGCTGCCCTTGCCGACGACATCCTGGCGGGCGGCGCGGAGCAGGTGCTGACCGGCATGGACAACGCGGAGCTCTTGCGGTTCGTGTCGCTCGACCTGCAAGCTGCCGCCACCGAATGAGCCACCCGACCACCGGATCACGCCCCGCCTCCCGGGTTGCTCGTTTCAACCACGTCATATCCTCCAGAGCATGAGCTTTCGATACGGATGGCGACCCTATGTCCCGGTCGCGCAGCGAAGGGCAAACGCCGCCCGGCAACTCGCAAAACGAGCAACGAAATCCGGCCAGAAAGCCGATCCCGTCTGCCTCCCGGGCCGCCAGATTGCCACCTCGTTCTGGGGCAAGGCCTGGTGCGACAACCTCGAGGCCTACAGTGACTTCGCAAACCGTCTCCCTCGCGGTCGCACTTACGTCCGCAACGGCTCCGTCGTCGACCTCCAGATCGCCAAGGGCCGCGTGACCGCCATGGTCAGCGGCTCCGAACTCTACCAGATCGAGATCGAGATCCGCCCGCTCGAGAAAAGCCGCTGGGCGGCCGTCCAGAAGGACTGCGCCGGCAAGATCGATTCCCTGCTCGAGTTGCTCCAGGGCCGACTCTCCGCTGCCGTGATGTCGGTGGTCACCCGCCCCAGCCAGGGACTGTTCCCCACGCCCAAGGAGATCAAACTTAAGTGCTCCTGCCCCGACTGGGCGGAAATGTGCAAGCACGTCGCCGCCACGCTGTACGGCGTCGGCGCCCGGCTCGATACCCGGCCGGAACTCCTCTTCCTCCTGCGGGGCGTCGACCCCGAGGAACTGATTGCCGGGGTTTCCGGCTCGGACGCCCTCGGCGCGGGCAGGCCAACCGACCCCACCGCAGCGAAGGCGCTGGCGGGGCAGGATCTGGCGGACGTCTTCGGCATCGAACTCGAAGCCGCCACCACGACCCCCAAAGCCCCCAAAGCCCCCAAAACCGCCAAGGCGTCGGCGGGGAAGCCCCAAGCCAGGGCCGCGGCCAAACCCAAGGCCGGAGCCAGGGCCGCGGCAAAGGCCCCGCCGAAGGCCACCGCCCCGCGGCCCCTCCGCCGGACCACGACGCGAAAGACCGCGGAAAAACCGTCACCGCCGAAGCGGCCCGTGCGCCCGCGGGTGAAGCGATGAAATCCGCGGTTGAGGCGCAGCGCCCCTCAACGCACTCCTGGCGTACCTCGGTGGCGGACCGGCCGGTTTCACCTCCAAGGACCACCACTTCCTCCCCGGGGAAACGGTCGAGAAGACCCTTATCGTGATCAACGATTCGCGGCGCACCGTATCGGCTGAAGCGACTTGGAGAATCGACCTCCCGGGGTCGGTGTCGCACACCCGGCAGCTTCACGTCGACACCGGGCAGCAGGAACGCTGGCCCCTGCGCTGCGAACTTCCGTCCGACCTTGCTCCCGGGCGCTACGAACTGCATGCCCGCGTCCGCTTCGACGACGGGGAAGCCCAGGACGACGCGTTCCCCATCACCGTCCTCCCCCGCCCTGCCTCCGCGGCAGTCCGCGCGAAGATCGCTCTCTTCGATCCGACGGGTCGGACCGGAATCTGGCTAGACGACCTCGGCATCCCCTGCCAACGCGTGGGGGCCGACGCCTCCCTGGACGGCGTCGAGGTGCTGATCGTGGGCCAGGGGGCACTCACCGTCGACGGCCCGGCCCCGGACATTCGGCGGGTCCGGGAAGGGATGAAGGTGTTGGTGTTCGAACGTACACACTACGACCTCGCGAGGGGCCGACCGTGCGCTGGTGCGACCTGCCGGTTCCCCGACTGTGGCGCTGTGGCAACCGGGGAAACGTCGCGTCGGTCCTGATCGAGAAGCCGGCGCGCGGCGATTTTCTCCCGTTGGTGGATGGCGATTACGGTCTGCAATACAGCCCGCTCCTCGGTTACCGGAAAGGGATGGGTCTGATACTTTTCTGCCAAATGGATGTGACGGCACGTACCGA
>JBBQML010000371.1:0-5517 GCA_038328885.1 Verrucomicrobiota bacterium
GCTGACCACCCAGGGACTCGAGGAACGCCTCGTGTTCAGGGGTGAACCGCACCCGGGAGCCGATCGAAAGATCGGCTCCGAGGAGAGCTCGCGCCTGCTCATCGACCCCCGCCTCCAGGGCCCGCCCAAAGGAGCCGACGGCCACCAGCGCCGCCACCCCGACCACCATGCACAGCGCGAACAGGAACAGCCGGCGACGGCTCGCCCGACTGTCCCGCCACGCCATGCGGACGATGAATCGCAGCCGGCTCACGACGCGGTGGTGCCGGTGTCCTCCACCACCACCCCGCCCCGCAGGCGAAGGATCCTCCCCGCACGGCGGGCCAGGTCGGGATCATGGGTGACCAGCACCAGCGCCGTGCCGGCGGCCGCATTCAGGCGGAAGAGACTCTCGACAATCAAACGCCCGGTGTCGGTGTCCAGATTGCCGGTCGGTTCATCGGCAAAGAGCAGGCGGGGCCGGTTGCTGAAGGCGCGCGCGATCGCCACCCGCTGTTGCTCACCCCCGGAAAGCTGCGCGGGATAATGGTCCAGGCGCTCGCCCAGGCCGACCTGCTCCAGAAGCTCGCGCGCCCCCGGCTCGAGACCCCGCTCCCCACGCAGTTCGAGGGGCACCATCACGTTCTCCATCGCCGTCAACGTGGGGATCAATTGGAAACTCTGAAAGACGAACCCTGTGTAGGCGTTCCGCACCCGGGCCCGACCGTCCTCGTCGAGCGCTGCCAGGTCCTCGCCCGCCAACCGGACCCACCCGCGCGTGGGGGAGTCCAGTCCCGCACACAGCCCCAGAAGCGTGGTCTTGCCGGAGCCGGAGGGACCGACGATCGCCACCGTCTCGCCCGCGGCCAGAGAGAAGGTGACGTCGCGCAACACCTCGAGGGTGCGCTCGCCGCTGCGATAGGTCTTGGTAAGTCCTTCCGCCTCGAGGATGGCCTGCCTGTGGGAACCCGGCATGTGGCCGCCAAGATGCGGACCTTCCCCGGCGGGTCAACCCCGGCGCTCCACACCAGCACAAGCCTCGCCGGCGCGAACTCCCGCAGAATCCCCCCGCAGTATCCCACCGCAGGCCCGGGCGTTGTCGCCGATCCACTCGATGAGCCACTCGATGAGCCACTCGCCTGCGGGTGTCGACCGACGACGTTCGGCCCCATCGGTGCAGCTATATGATCTACAGCCCGGTCTTCACCGGTCTGCCCGACCTCATGAAGCAAAGGATCTACCGCCGATTGGGCGATGCGTTGCGCGACGACAGTGACGAACCGGCGGGCCGGCACCTCCCCAAAGCAGAACGGCAGGTCGTGCGCCGGATCCTACGTGGAACCCTGGCCGACCTGCCGCCGGATTGGTGACGGAGCAGCTGGTGACGGAGAAGCCGGTGACGGACGAACTACTTGCTGCTCTTCCCCTTCTCGGTCTTCCCACCCCCGTCCACCCAACCGGAGATGCCCGCGGACATGTGCTTCACGTTCTTGTAGCCCAACTTCTCGGCGGCCTCGGCGGCGGCCTTGTAGGCGCTGCACTTCGGCCCGCCGCAGTAGGCGATGATCAAGGCGTCCTTGTCGGCCGGGAGAGCCTTGGCGAGGTCCTTCTCGACCACCTCGAAATCCAGCGCCCCGGGGACATGGCGCTTGGCGAAGCTGTCGGAGCCGTTGACGTCGATGAGGACAGCCTTCTTGCCCTTCACCAGGGCCTTGACCTCGGCGACGCTGATGTCGGGGAACGTGCCGGCGAAGGAGGGGAAGGCCAGCAGGGCGGCGCCCAGCAGGGCGATGAGTTTTTTCATGGGATCGTTGAGGAGATGAGGTTGCGGATGATCAGGTGAGGTTTGCCCCAACTCCCCGGGGCCGGGCCCGCCCCGGACAACCACACCCTCCACCCGACATCACAGGGGACGTCACAGGGGTCGATGCAGCCACCTTTTGGGCGAAGTCAGTAGCTCTGATAGCCCGCAAATGGAACGGCGCAAGCCGGATTTCTTCGTCGACCCCGAGCCGGCCGGCAACTCACCGAGGGCCGGCACCGGTGGTCTGCCGGATGTAGTCGACCTCCTCGGACCGGTACGGCTGGCCGTCGGCGCGGAAGATCTCGTGGAACCAGACCGGGGGCTCCGCGGTGTATTCCTTCTGCCAGGAATCCCAGGGATAGTTCGTCTGGGTCTTGCCCGCCACGAAGCCCCAGTTGTAGGCGCCCACGCCCTGGGCCTTCATCCAGCCGAGGTTCGGTTCGAAGGTGCTCCCCGCCGGCCGTGCCATGTACTCCGTACAGAGGATGGGACGCAGGTAGCGGCGGAGGTTCCCGACGCAGTTCCGCAGGTCCTCGAGTCGTCCGTAGCTAGGGAAGGTGATGATGTCCGACTGTCCGAGCTGCAACTGCTCCATCGCGGAGAGCTTCTCCGGGTCCGCCCAGTTTCCGACCCACACGCCGGAGGTGAGCGGTTGGGTGGGCTGGACCTCACGCGCCCAAACGAAGGTCCGCTCCAGCAACTGCCGCGCAACCTCCGCCTTGTTCTTCAGTTCCACCGCGCCGTAGGAGGAGGTGTTCGGGTTGTCCGGCTCATTGAACAGGTCCCAGGCATGAATCCGCCGGTCGCGGCGGAACCGCTCCATCACTGACTGCACATAGGGCTTCAGTTCCTCGTGACGCGCCGGGTCCCCGAGAATCTCCGCACCCGGGCCCTGCACCCAGCCGGAGTTGTGGACGTGCGGCTTCGGCGCGCGCTGCGGGCCGGCCTTGGGAAACGGGTCCCAGACCGCGTCGAACAACACGAGCATCACCCCGATCTTGTGGCGTCCCGCCAACTCCAGGAACCGGTCCACGCGCTTCAGGAAACCCTCGGGGTCCTGGCGCCACGCCAGGTCGTGCAGGAAGACGCGCAGGCTGTTGAAGCCGAGTCCCTCCGCCAGCGCGAGTTCCCGGTCGATGGCCGACGGATCGAAGGTCTCCGCCTGCCACATCTCGAGTTGGTTGATCGCGTAGGCCGGTCCGTAGTTGCAGCCCACGAGCCAGTCATGCGACCGCTGCCATTCCCAGGCTTGGGCCTGCGTCCAGCGCCCCGGCGCGTCCGCCGCCTGGGTCCCGGGAGCCCAGGGCATGAGCAGGCCGACCAGAACAGCGAACCACGACCAGGCGGGGAGGAAGCGGGGGGAATTCATGAATTCAGGGGGATCGGTGTGGACGGGTTTCGATCGCGGGGAGGAGGCAGGGGCCCGCCGGGGCGCTCGCCGCCGGCCGGCCCCTGCTTCTCGTCAACCTCACTTGGCCTTCTTCGCCGCCTTGTCCGCGGCCTTGGCGGGTTTCTGACCCCAGAAATCGATGACGAACACATCCGCCAGGTAAGGCCCCAGCATCGCCCCGAACGCCTTGTGGTCCGGATGCACCAGGTAATCGTCGCGGTCCTTCTCAGAACGGAACGTGAGCAGAAAGGCATGCGTGAACCCCTTGTCCAGCTTCTCCGGGCTCACGTTCGTCCCGCTCTCGTACGAGGCGATCTGGGGGATCTTCCCCAGGAGCGCCGCAAAGGCTTCTTCCACTTTCCGGATGTCAGCGGCCACCGCGGTGTCCTTGAACTTGAAGGCAACCATGTGCACCAGCTTGCCAGGGCCGCCCTTGGCGGTTTTCGCCGGCTTCCGCGCAGGCTTGTCGGCGTCGGCCGCCATCACGTCAACAGAGGCCACGAGCAGTGCGAGGGCGGCCACGGCGACCAGGAGAATCGTTTTCATGGGAGGGGTGCAGATCGGGAATGGATGCGTTGAGCGCATTCAAGAGCTCACGCCTCGAGGCGTCAATGGAGGGTTGCGGATGGCCCTCACCTCAACCGTGCATAGAGTGCGCGGAAGAACCAGGGCAGCAGGGGCGCAACCGGCCGCAACCACGCCCGTCCGCCGCCGGCCATCACCCCCCGCTGCACCCAGGCCGCCCAGCGCCAGCGCCGGACAAACGCCGCCTCACACGCCTCCTCCACGCCGGTCACCGCCTCCGCCCAGGAGGTCTCCCCTCGGCTCCACACTGTCAGCGGTCGCACCGCGTGCCGGGCGGATTCGAAGGCCATGGACATCCCGTTGCCGGTCACGGGCGGGATCATCCCCAGGGCATCCCCGATGACGCATTCCGGGGTTGCCGCTGCCGGGAGTGCGGCCAGCGAGAGCCCCGCCACCGCGCAGAAGGAAGCCGGATCAAAGACGCCCGGGGCCAGGCCGTGGTACAGGGGAGAGCCCACGGGGCCGCGCAATCGCGCAGCCCAGGTGGCCGAAAGCTCCGGCAGCGGGGCCCGGCTGCGGAACAGGCCGCAGACGTTCACGCGCCCCCCCTCCACACCGCACACCCCCACGTAGGCGTCCGGCAGAAAGTGCATCTCCAGGTCGGCGCGCGGGCTCACCCCGGTCGCATGGGCCTTCAGACCGATCCAACGCCAACCACCCTCGACCGCGATCGGCCGACGCCCGGTGGCGCGGACCCACCCCGGCTCACCGACCGGCGGCGTGCTCCGCACTCCGGTATGCAGCCGGCCTCCCTGCCGGACAAACTCTTCCGCCAGCAGTGCGTCCAGGGAGAAGCGGGACAGGCACAGGGCGGGCTCCGGTAGTTCCGTGCGGGCGAGCAGGCGGCGCCCGTCGAAGAACGCCACGCTCCGGGCCTCCCGCGCCCCCGCCGCGAGCAGCGCCGGGCCCATGCCGAGTTGTTCGAGAAAACCCCGCCCGCGCCCGCTGATGAACTCGCCACAAACCCGGTGCCTCGGGTACGTGTGGGCTTCAAACACGTCGACCGACACCCCCGACCGGCGCAACGCCAACCCCAGCGACAGGCCGGCCAGTCCGCCACCCACGATGGTGACCCCGGGCACCGCGCCACCCACCTGCTCGCCGAGGGCGTGAGGTTTCATTTGCCATGCTCCATACGACTTCCCGGAGGGGTTCCGCTGCTCTCCTGCGTTCTCCACGCCACGAGCAACCGACTGAACAAGCCCACCGGCCTTTCGCCAAGCTCCCAGCCCGCCCGTTCAGGCCAATGTGCAGCCATTTCACCCGCTCGGAAGCCGGCCTCGACGCTGACCCGCGCGTCGTGGCGGGTCACGCCGTTGCAGGCGATGACCCAGAGCAACCGCGCCCCCCAGCGCGCCACCAGGGAACGCCGGGGTTCACAGGCCACGAACCCCACCGACCCCGCCGCCACCAACTCGAGGATTCCGCGCAGGGCCGTTGTTTCGAAGTGATGCAGGAACAGGTTCGCCACACACACCAAACGCGCGCCCTCGGAGGGACGTCGGAGCGCCACCGCGACGTCGTCGGCGATGACCGTGGGCGCCCAGCCGTGGGTCCGGAACGACTGCAGGGTCGCCTGGCTCACCACCGGTCGCTGATCCACCAGCAGAACGCGGCTCCCCTCCGGAGGACGGCACAGCCGTCGGAGCGCCCCCAGGGTCACGTGTCCATCCCCAGCGCCCAGGTCCATCAACCGGAGCGGCCGGCTGGGCACCGCAGTGGCGTCCGGCAGCCGGCCTCCCAGCGCCGCCGCGAGGTG
>JBBQML010000372.1:0-5513 GCA_038328885.1 Verrucomicrobiota bacterium
CAGACGCACCGGCAGATGGCCAGCGGTCTGTCGGTGCCGGTCGGGTTCAAGAACGGGACGGACGGGACGTTGCAGGTGGCGGTGGACGCGATGCTCTCGGCCCGTTCGCCCCACAGTTTCCTGGGGATCGACTCGGGCGGCCTGACCAGTGTGATCCGCACGACGGGGAACCCCTATGGACACGTGGTTCTGCGCGGCGGCAAGGCGGGCACCAACTACGACCGGGAGAGTATCGCGGCGGCGACGGCGGCCTTGCGCAAGGCGGCCGTACGGGACGCGTTGATGGTGGATTGCAGCCACGCGAATTCATCGAGGGTCTTCGCCCGGCAGGAGGAGGTCTGCCAGAGCGTGGTGTCGCAGCGATGCGCGGGCAACCGGAGCCTCGTGGCCCTGATGGTGGAAAGCCATCTGGTGGAGGGCAGCCAGCCTCTGCTGAAGGACCGCTCGCAGTTGCGCTACGGGGTCTCGATCACCGACGCCTGCGTCGGTTGGGAGGCCACCGAACGCATGCTGCGGTATGCCCACGCGGAGTTGGCCCGGTTGGGGTGAGCGCGGCGGTGGTCAGTGTTCCGCAGGAGCGGCTGCGCTATTTCGGCAGCGTTTTGATGAAGGAGTCCGCCTCCGCGATGCTGGCGTTCATGCGCCCGATCAACTGCTCGATCTGGGTCTGGATGTTCCCCGCCTCACCCTTGAGTGACCCGATGGCTGCCGCATTCAGGTTGTGTTTCAGGTAGAGCACGTGGTCCTTCAGTTGGGTCAGCACGGGCTTCATGGATCCCTCGGAGGCATGAACGGACCTCGAAAGCTGGCCGTACCTCTCCTTCGTCTCGCTCAGTTGCCGGCGGCTGTTCTCCGCGAACGCCGGGTTGCTGAACTGGCCGATCTCCGTCTCCCATTCGCTGAACATCGAGCTGGCGATGCCTTCCATGCTCTCGATGCGATTCCGCACCGCCTTCGCCTGGGATTCACAGTCGTCGTACGCGCCCTTCAGCTTGCCGTAGGTCGACTCCAATTCACCCCCCTGGAACGCGTAGAGTTCCTTGAGGCGGGTCATCGCGTCCTTGAACTCCTCCTGGGCTTGTTGCTGGTCCGATTGGAGGGATTGAACCGACTTCTTGAGCAACTCCCGCTTCTCGTAGCCAAACACCTTCTCCATCGTGGTGTTGTACACGGTCTCGCAACCGGTGTTGGCGAGCAGCGCGAACAGCCCGAGAGCAAGGAGCACAGGTCGGTTCATGGAGGGATGCGGGGAGGGTTGGGTCGACGTCGAGGACCCAAAGTGTTGGGCCAGGGGTGCCGGCTCAAGTCGAATCTCCTGCGCGCCGGTCCCGATCTTGGGCCTTCGGCGGGGAAGTGGGGGGAGAGCCCGAACGGACAACCGCGGAGGTCGGCTCCGGTTCACCGGCACCTCCAGGAGCGGACGCCTCAACCGTACCGGCGCGTCAGCCGCCAGCCGTCGTAGGCCCGCCGCTGCGCGGAGTTCATCCGGCCGAAGTCGGGCTTGCCGCCGGGCAGGATCGGCCACGCGTCGGTGTCCACCGGCGAGGGCGGCGGGACGGATGCGGGCTGGGTGGGAACCGAATCAGCGGCCGGCGTGCCGGGCGCGGCGGCGGCAAGCGGGTTCTGCTTCACCTCCACCCGGGCGCGACGCGCGGCGGAGCCGTCGTAGCTCATCGACTGGTCGGTGAGCTCAAGATCCTGCTCGAGCGGACGATGGGGTCGGAGGCCCTTGGTCTCCAGCACCGCATGGTACGCCCGGACGGCTTCCTCGGGCGCCACCCTGCCCTCGGTGATCAGGCGGAGCATCTCGATGAAGGCCAGTTGGTGTTCCGCGTGGTTGATCTTGCGGCCGAACAGCGCCACCCGCGCGCCGTACTTCTGGGCATCGTGGATCAACCGAAACGCATCATAGGTCGTTCCCGCGCTCCCGCCGAGGATCCCGACGACCAGGTTGGGATCATACTGGGCAAGCTCCTCCATGGCCCTGGGCCCATGGTACGCGATCTTGAGGAAGGCGGGTCGGCCGGATTCCGGCACCCCGGCCAGGGTGCGCAGGATGTTGTCGTTGATGAACTCACCCAGTCTGTCGGCCGGGATGCCACTGGAAACATTCGGGTCGAAGACCTCGAGGAAGTGGCGGAATCCCTTGCGCTCGGCTTCCTCGCGGAAGGCCTTGTACCAAAGCAGCGCCTCGCGGTCCTGCTCCACTTCATTGACGAACGTGACGGAATACAGACCCAGGTTCGCGCCCGGGAAGCTCCCCCCGGAACGGTCGCACTCGATCTCGCCGCACTGGATCTGATCGATGCTGGCGCTGCGGAAGGGCTGGGAGGGCTCGCGCGTGTAGCAACCGTGCCGCACCGCCCAGACATCCGTGGTGTCATTGGCGCGGGCTGCGGGGGTCACAGGGGAGTCGACGAACACCCCTTCCTTGATCGCCAGTTGCTCGTTCACGTAGGCCGACATCAGCATGATGTCGACGAGCCCCTGGTGAACCACCTCGCGGATGACGTCGAGGAACTCCGGCAGGTTCCGGTAACCGAATTCCTCCCGGTTCCACACCTCCGGGGAAAACTGCGCCGGTCGCGAACCACGGCTGGAGAGGTAACTGCGGGGCCCCGGCGCCCGGACGCCAAAGGCCATGTCGGCGTCCTTGGCGTCCGCGAGGATGAACGCCCGCGAACGGGGGTTGGCCTCGATCTCGTCCAGCTTAGCGTCGAGCGACTTGGGTTTCATTCAGCCTATTTCCCCCGGGCAAGGAGCTGGTCGGTGACCGCCTTGACCAGGGCCTCCGCGTCGGGATCGAGGCCGGCCTCCGGCGCGCCCGCGCCCCCGGCCGGCGAGGGGAGGTTCGAGACCACGCCCGGGCGCCAGTCGTTGTTGTCGCAGAGCTCGCACTCCTTCAGGCCGTGGCGCGGGTCGGGGATGCCCATGCCCTGCTTGATGCGAAGGAGATCCTGGAGCTGGGCCGGCGTCATGGTCCGCGGCGGCTTTCCCAACTGCGCCGCCACGAGAACCGTCCGGCAGTATGCCTCGAGGATCTCCATCTTGAAGTAGGCATCCTCGACGCTCAGATGGCTCCAGGTAACAACGCCGTGGTTGGCCATGAGGATCGTGTTGTGCTTGTCGACGAGGTCCGCCACCAACTTGCCCATCTCGGGGGTGCCGGGCGTGCGGTACGGGGCGGTGGCCACGGAGGCGAACACCTCGAACTCCGGAATCATGCAGGTCGGCGGCTCGACGCCCGCGATCGCGAAGCCCGTCGCGTAGGGCGGGTGGCAATGCACCGTGGCCTTGGCCCGGGGCTGGCGCTTCATGATCTGGGTGTGCATCAGGATCTCGCTGGTGCGCTTGGTCCGGCCCGCCTTCTGATGGCCCTCGAGGTCGACGAGACACAGGTCCGACGGCTTCATGAAGCCCTTGCTCACCAGGGTCGGAGTGCACAGCACCAACTCGTCGGCCACCCGGATCGCCAGGTTGCCGCCGTTGCCGTCCACGTACTCCCGAGCCCACATCCGGCGCCCGATCTCACAGATCTGCTCCTTGAGTTCCTCCATCTGCGCGGAGACCCAGAAGGCTTCGATGTCCGCCGGAGGGCTGCCCGCCGAAACGGGCCGGACAAAAACGCCGGCCGACTTCGCCGCCGTCGAACGATCGCCCGCGCCACCCGACCCCGCGGCGATCCGTCCGGTGGACTTCGCCTGGAATTCACGCAGGACATCCTTCGCTGAGGGCGTGAGCAGGGCGTCGGCGGGCAGGGACGCGGGATCGCCTCCCGAGTTGAGGAGTTCCTCGAGGTCCCTGGCGGTGATGATAGTAGCCATGCAAATCAATGTTTCGGGGTGTGGACGATGCGGTCCACCAGCGCAGCGTTGATGGCGTCGATGGCGGTCGGCCGATCCAGCGGACGGGCCGCCTCGCGGCCCTCGACGAAGCCGATGGTGTCGCCGACGCCACCACCGAGGTTGTCGTAGACCACCAGGGTGGGTTCGGTGCTGAGCCGGACCGGCGCCTTGGGATCGGTCGGAAAATGCTGCCGATTGAAGGGACTGACGAGAAGCCAGCGTCCGCCCTCGAGTTCGGGAAGGACCTGGCTCAGGGTAACCCGGCCGATGACGGAGCCCAGTCTCACGCGGCAGCATCCTCCCGCTCGGTGGTGCCGGGGGCAACTTCGTCGACCACTCCGATCACCATCCAGCGCACCGGGCTTCGTTCGTCGCCGACCACCTGGCGGGCCGCGGCGCCGTCACCGGAGATCACCACCCGCTGGTGGAGTCCGGCGCCGTGCAGGTCGATGGCCACCTGGGGAATCCCCTCCGGGGTGCCGTCACGGCCGATCGGTTGGCAGAGCAGAAGCCGCCATCCCTCGAAGCTCGGGTGCTTCCGGGTGGCGGTGATGTTGCCTTCGACTCGGGCGAGGAGCATTCGATGGGCTGCGGTTGGGTCCTAGAAAATCCGCAGCTTGTCGACCATTACACAACGGCGCACGCGGGTGAACGTGCGGGGGTTGCAGATGCCCTCGCCGGTGGTGGTGGCGATGCTGAAGTTCGCATAGCCCTCGCCGCCGTTGCCGAGGCCCGCGAGGCTGCTGCCGTTCTTGACGAAGAGTGTCGTCTCGAGTGCCCGGGCCATGGCCGTCATGTTGGCCACGTCGTGCGAGTGGATGATCGCCGAATGCTTGTACCCGTGCTCGGCGTGCTTGGAGAGTGCGATGCCCTCTTCCACCGTCTTGACCCGCACGATCGGCAGGAACGGCATCATCTGCTCCGCGTCGACGAACAGGTGGTCAGCCGGGGTTTCGGCGACGAGCAATTGCGTGCGGGCCGGGATCGTGGCGCCGGCCGCCTTGGCGAGCACCGCCGGGTCGCGACCGATGAGGTCGCGGTTGACCACCGGGTGGGGGCATCCCGCCCCCTGCCCCGGCGGAAAGACGAACGCGGCTTTGGCCAGGGACTCCACCTGGGCGGCGTTGAGCCGGTGGGCGCCCTGGCGCTCCAGTGCCGCCATGAATTTCTCGAAAAAGGGCTCCAGCACGAAGACCTCCTTCTCGCCAATGCAGAGGAGGTTGTTGTCGTAGGCGGCACCGTAAACCACGCACTTCGCGGCGTTGTCGAGGCAACTCGTGCCGTCGACCAGCACCGGAGGATTGCCCGGGCCGGCGCACACGGCGCGTTTGCCGCTGGCCATGGCGGCCTTCACCACGCCGGGCCCGCCCGTGACGCAGAGGAGCTTGACCAGTTCGTGACGTCCGAGCGCGGCGAACGAGTCGAGCGTGGGCGGTTCGAGGATGCAGGCGAGGTTCTCGATCCCGAGTTCGCGGTGGATGGCCTGATTGAAGACACGCGCGGCCGTGACAGCACAGCGGTAGGCCGCCGGATGGGCGTTGAACACCACCGTGTTGCCGGCGGCGGCCATGCTGATGATGTTGCACGCCATCGTCGGGATGGAATGCGTGCTGGGAGTCACCGACCCGATGACGCCGAAGGGCGCATACTCCTCGAGGGTGATGCCAT
>JBBQML010000373.1:0-5507 GCA_038328885.1 Verrucomicrobiota bacterium
GTCGACGGATACATTCAGGATGTCCCCGGCCCGGCCGGTGAAGCTGTAGTAGTCGTAGTCGGCGGTGCCCGTCAGGTTACCCCGCCCGCCACCGTTGAGCACGCCGGCCGGATCCTCCGCGAGCAGTTTGTCGCGGTCACCGAGCCAGACCCGGACGTGGCTCCCGGCGTAATTCGCGGTGGCGAGGTCGGCCAGGCCGTCTCCATTCCAGTCACCGGCCACGACCGCCCTGGGATTGCCACTGACGGTGGACTGGACGACCGCGGCGAACGTGCCGTCGCCGTGGTTCAGGAAACGCTCCAGATAGCTGTCCCAGTAAGTGGCGACCACGATGTCGGGCTTGGCGTCCGCGTTGACGTCCGCGATGGCGAGATGGTACGGATCGCTGCCCAGGCCGGCATAGTCGACAGCGGTCTGGAACGTGCCGTCGCCGTTGCCGCGCAACACGCTGACGGTCCGGGCGGAAGCGTTGAGGACCAGGAGATCGGTGTGTCCGTCCGCGTCGACATCCCCGACCACGACATCACGGGAACCGGCCCCGGCAGGCCAGTTCGTGCGTGAGCCCAGCGCCGCGGTTCCACCCCCCAGGCTGAGGAAGACGCTGACGTTCCCGGAGCTCGAGTTCGCCACCGCGACGTCGTTGGTGCCGTCCTCGTTGAAATCGCCGGCCGCCACCCCCCAAGAACTGCTCCCGGCGGCATAGTCGGCGCGGACGTAGGAACCGTCGCCCTGACGCACGAGCACCGAGACGAAACTCTGTCCTTCGCTGGCCACGAGGATTTCGGGTAGGCCATCGTTGTTGACGTCAGCGAGGCGGACATTCCGCGGATTGGTGCCCACGGCGGACGTTGCGGCGGCGGCGAAGCCACCCGCACCGTCGCCGAGGAGAATGCTCACCTGCGCAGAGTTGCGGTCCGCCACCACCACGTCCGCCTGTGAATCACCGTTGAGGTCGCCTGCCGCGACCGAGATCGGTCCGCTGCCGGCGGCGAAACGAGTGGCCGTCCGAAACGTGCCGTCACCGTTGCCGGTGAAAACGGAGACGTCATCACTGGTGATGTTGGCGGTGACGAGATCGAGCCTGCCGTCGCCGTCGAAATCCGCGGCGGCGATATCGTGGGGATTGGCGCCACCGGAGAGGCCCCACTGTCCGCCGTACACGAGCGAGCCATTGGCCGCGCCCACGACCGCGCTGAGGGGGGTGGCGCCGGCGAAGGCATCGTTGTTACGGCCCTCGATCACGAAACCCGGGAAGCCGTCGACGGTGAAATGCCGGGTGTACGGGCCGGCGAGGGGATTGCCCGCGCGATCCTTCAGGCCGGAGCCGATCGTGAAGCGGATCAGGCCAGGCTGCAGCGGGCCGTCCCCGATCCGGTAAGTCTCGGCCAAGCCCGTCCCATAGGCCGCCGGGACGAGGGTGTAGAGGACGTCGTTCGCGTTCCCGAAGATCTCGTCGGGGCCGGCCGACCGGAGTTCGAAATTGGCAAGGTTCGTCACCGCGGAGGCCATGAGGTCCTCGCTGAAGGCGACGGTGAGGCGGTCGATGACGGCCGTGGACGTGGAGCCTTCCGACGGGAGATCCACCGAGGTGATGAGCGGCGCGACGGCGTCCGTGAGGCTGAACGCGGCGACGTACTGCGACCGGATGCCGCGGACGGCTGACGTGATCCGCAGGTAGTGAATGTCCTCGGTGGTGACGGGGTGATTCAGGGAACCCGTGCTCGAAGTGGCGACGGGTGTCGCGGTGCCATCCCGGAGGAGATCCATCGTGACATCCGTGAGCGCCAGCGCGCTGCCGGCGGGGAGAGACAGGGCAACGGCGATGACGTTGCCGACGTTCATCTGCCCGAGGCGGTAGTGGTCGCCGGCCCCGTCGATCGTACTCAGGGTCGCGGCCACGGCGCCGCTGAGGGCCCCGGCGCTGGGGATCAGTGACAGCCCATTGGCCGCCCCGAGACTGTCGTTGCTCTCCGTCTCCAGTTGGATGCCGCGGGACTGATCAACCCGGAGGCTGTAGGTGGAAAGGCCGTTGTCCGTCCAGGCCCGGACGTAATAGGTGCCAGGCGCGGCGATGACGTGGTTCTGGAGGCGCGCGATGCCATCCGCATAGGAGCCGGTATTGCCGGCCAGCCAGGTGTCAGCCGAGTTGCGCAACTCCACCCTGGGATAGACCCCCACCCTGTCCCGCGCCACCAGTTCGACCGAAACGCGGTCCCCGGCTTCGGCATCGAACTGCCAGTAATCCAACTCGCCCAGCGTGGCGAAGGTGCCGATCCCGTAGCCGGTGAAGAAGGTCAGACCCACGGGGGTTTCCGTCATGGGGAGCGGCGTGGCGACCGGGATCGAGCCGTTCTCGCTGTTCTCGAGACGGCCCCCCTCTGGATTGGCCACGGTGAAGAGCCGCGTGTGGGGGCTCAGGCCGTTGCCGCTCAGGTCGAGCACCCCGGCGCCCGCCTGAAAGCGATAGTTGCCAGGCTGCAGCGGATTGGGCGTGACCCTGAAACCGACGGTCCGGGTTCCGGCGACGTACGCGGGGGTGAGCCCGTACACGACGTCGTCGCTGTTGCCAAAGGTCGCATCCACCCCGGCGGAACGGAGCTCGTAGTTCGCCGCGTTCGTGGCGTGCAGCGGGGCCACGGCCCGGGACAACGTGATGTCGAAGCGATCCAGAGCGAGGCTCGACGTCGATCCCTCCGTCGGCAGGGAACCCCCGGCGACCGCCGTCGGCGGCACGGCCGAGGAAAGGGCGACTTCGACGTTGTCGACCCCCCACGACTCATCGCTCACGCCCTGGAGTTGTGCGCCCTGAAAGGAGATCGTCACCGACGCGGCGGCAGGGGTGAATCCCAGCCCGATCCTCCGGAAAATGGCATCCGGCCAACTGCCAAAGCCCAGGTTGCCCTTCGTATCCGGGACATCGGTGAAGGACTGAGCTCCATCCATGTTCGCGATCGTGTGTTCGAAGACGGCGGTGCCGTCGACGAGGACCCGGAAGGTATCGGCCCCGCCGTCCCACGAATCGAGGATAAGGAGGTCGAACGTGAGGGTGCAGGGCACTCCCGGCGTCAACCCGCTCAGGGACAGGGCAAGTGTGTCGTTGGAGTACCGCCCGGCGAAGCGGGTGAACACCCCTGGGGCGGAGCTGTCGGTGGTGGTGGGCGACCATTCGGCCCCGGCCCCGGCCTCGAAATCCGTCGTGTAAGGCACCCCGGCACCGCGCGCGGCGGCCAGACCCATAATTGAAACCCCTAACCAGGACGCCACGACGGCACGGATCAAACGATGAAAGTTCATGATAGGGACTCCTCGGGAGGGCGGAACAGCTTGAGCGGAGGGACTAACACCAGGCCAACTCGATGGCAAGCGCTACGTAACTACCCCGGTGCCACGCGCCACTTGCAGAAATTGCGCTAATCGAGGCGTGCACGACCCGGCTGCTGTGAGGGGACGAACCTCACGCCGGCTGGCGCGCGCTTCGTGCCAACCGACGTTTGTCCGGCTCCCCGCTTCCGCAGGGTGCGGAGGGCGGGGGGTGGGCGTCCGGGTCCGTGGCCAATCTCACCCGCGGCGCAGGTCCAGGGTGAACGTCAGCTCCGGGTCCGGCGGCAGCACGCGCGGCTTCAAGGGACCCGGCGTGTGGCCCTGGCGGAGGAATCTGGACAACCGCCGACTCTCCGCCTCGTAGGCGTTGACCGGGAACGTGGCGTGGCTGAGTCCACCGGGATGCGCCACATGGTAGCTGCAGCCACCAATGCTGCGGCCGTTCCACTCGTCCACGACGTCGAACACCAGGGGCGAGTGCACCCCTATCGTCGGGTGCAGGCAGGACGTGGGCTGCCAGGCTCGATACCGGACCCCCGCCACGAACTCGCCGTTCGCGCCGGTCGGGTGCAGGGGGACCTTCGTGGCCCCGACGCACACCGTGTGACGGCCGTCGACCATCCCGCGCACCTTGACCTCCATGCGCTCCACGGAGGAGTCAACGTACCGGACCGCGCCGCCACCACCGTCCTCTTCGCCCAGCACGTGCCACGGCTCCAGCGCCTGACGAAACTCGAGGTGGATGTTCCTCACCCCGAGATCGCCCACCTGCGGGAAGCGAAATTCCAAGTGTGGCGCGAACCATTCCGTCTTCATCGGGTACCCCCGCTGCTGCAGGTCCTCGATCACGTCGGTGAAGTCGCTCCAGACGAAATGCGGGAGCATCCAACGGTCATGGATGTCCGTGCCCCAGCGGACCAGCCTGTTCTGGTAGGGCTGCCTCCAGAAACGGGCGATCAGGGTGCGCAGGAGAAGCTGCTGCGCGAGACTCATGCGCGCGTGGGGCGGCATCTCGAACCCGCGCAACTCCAGCAGGCCGAGCCGCCCCGTCGGGCCATCCGGCGAATAGAGTTTGTCGATGCAGAACTCGGCGCGGTGGGTGTTGCCACTGGAATCGATCAGCAGATGGCGGAAAAGCCGATCCACCAACCAGGGCTGGGCAAACCCGTAGTCGGGCACCTGCTGAAACGCGATCTCCAGTTCGTGCAGGGAGTCGTTTCGCGCCTCGTCGACCCGTGGGTTCTGGCTGGTCGGACCGATGAACAACCCGCTGAAGAGAAAGGAGAGGGACGGATGGTTCTGCCAGTAGGCGAGCAGGCTGCGCAACAGATCAGGCCGCCGCACCAAGGGCGAGTCCTGGGGCGTCGCGCCACCAATCACGATGTGGTTGCCGCCGCCGGTGCCGGTGTGGCGACCGTCGACCATGAATTTCTCCGTGCCCAAGCGCGACAACCGGGCGTCCTCGTAAAGTCCCTCGGTGTTGCGGACCATCTCCGGCCAGGAATGCGCCGGGTGGATGTTAACTTCGATCACCCCGGGGTCCGGCGTTACTTTGAGGACGCACAAGCGGGGATCGTGAGGCGGGGTGTAGCCCTCGAGGACTACCGGCCGATCGAGGCGCGCTGCTGTGGCTTCCACCGCGGCCACAAATCCAAGGTAATCCTCCAGCGTCTGCGCGGGCGGCATGAACACGTGAAGCCGTCCCTGCCGCGCTTCCACGCACACCGCCGTGCGCACCACCGAACTCGCAGACTCCCCGCGGGCCGGAGGACGAGCCGTGGCCTCGCCCAGCGCAACTCCCTCACCGAGGGGCGCGGGCCGTCCCCCCTCCCGCGTCTGCAAACTGGGAAGGCGCGAACTCGTCGGGCTTCCCGTGCCCCGCAGGAACACCTCGCGGGGCGGCAGGATGCCGCGAGGTTCGAAGGGATCCTGGGGATGGAGGTCCAGAGGGTCCGCCTCCTTGGCCCAGGGGATGGAATCGAGCGGCAACCGGAAACCGATGGGAGAATCGCCGGGAACGAGGTACAGGCGCTCCGCCCGCAGAAACCAGGGGCCGCTCCGCCAGACCGGCACCCCGGCCTCCACGACCCGCCGGACCGGCATCACGTGCCCGATGACCTTGTCCAATCCCTGTTCAAACACCTTCGCCAGCCGCACGCGGTCCTCCTCCAGCTTGAGGTTGGACT
>JBBQML010000374.1:0-5500 GCA_038328885.1 Verrucomicrobiota bacterium
GTTGGCCAGCACCGGGCAGGGCAGTTCCCGCACCGCCCGGGCGATGAGGTGGTAGTGAACCACCGGACGATACATCTCGGCGACCGTGCGCCCGTGGACGGTGACCAGGTCCGGCCGGTGCCGGGCGAAGATGGGCAATAGCTGGTCGAGGATCGAAGGGTCATCGAATCCGACCCGGGTCTTGATGGTGAACCGGGTGCGGACGACGTCGCGGAGCGCGCCCAGGATTGCGTCGATGCGGTCGGGAAAACGCAACAGGCCGCCTCCGGCGCATTTGCGGTAAACGATCGGGGCAGGGCAACCCAGGTTGAGGTCGATGCCGGCCACCGGGTACTTCTCGAGTTCCCGGGCGGCGCGGGCGAGGGAACAAGGGTCGTTGCCGATCAACTGGGCGATCAGGGGGCGTCCGGTGGGGTTCTCGGTGATGGAACGGAGCGTGTGTCGTTCCAACTGCGCGGTGGCGTGGACGCGGAAGTACTCGGTGAAGTAGAGGTCCGCACCACCCCGGTTGGCGATCAGGCGCAGGAATGGGAGGTCGGTGACGTCCTGCATCGGCGCGAGGGCCAGCACCGGCAGGGGCTGGTGCCAGAGTGCATCGAACTGGGTGACGGGATCGGACATGGCTGGGGAGGGACCTGGCTAGCAGCGGCGCCGAGGCGCGCCAACTTGGTTGGCGATCCGCGGCTTTCCCATTGCACCGGGGCGGTTGGTGCCGGAGGGTCGCACGGAACCCAGCATTCCATCCCGATCAAACATGAAACCAACCTGGAGCAAGAATTTCTCGAGGCGAGATTTTCTAGTCAAATCCTCGGTCGCTTCCGCTTCCGCCTTCGCGTTCACCTTTCTGCCAAGCCGCGTGTGGGGCGCCAACGAGCGTCTCCGTATTGCCGGCATCGGTGTTGGCGGCAAGGGGTCGAGCGATATCGACCAAGCCGGCGCGCTCGGTGACGTGGTGGCGCTGTGCGACTGCGATGACAATCCGCTGGACGAGAAGCTGAAGAAATGGCCGAGCGCGAAGAAGTTTTACGACTTCCGCGAGATGTTCGACAAGATGGGGAGCGGAATCGACGCGGTCACGGTGTCGACCCCGGATCACACGCACGCCATCGCGGCGGCGCACGCCATCGTCCGCAAGATGCACGTCTACGTGCAGAAGCCGCTGACCCACGACGTCTGGGAAGCGCGTCACCTGCGGACGCTGGCCCGCAAGTACAAGGTGGCCACCCAGATGGGCAACCAGGGGTCCGCCGCCAATGGCCTGCGCCGCGGGGTGGAGGCCATCCAGGCCGGCGTCATCGGCAAAGTCACTGAGGTGCACGTCTGGACCAACCGTCCGGTCTGGCCGCAATCGCCGGCGATCAAGGCCCGGCCGACGGAAGTGATGCCGGTGCCCGCGAACGTGAAGTGGGACATGTTCATCGGGACGGCTCCGATGCGCCCGTATCACAAGGCCTACCATCCGTTCAACTGGCGTGGCTGGTGGGATTTCGGCACCGGTGCCTTGGGCGACATGGCCTGCCACACCGCGAACCTGGCGTTCCACGCACTCGATCTCACCGTCCCGACCCTGATCGAGGCAAAGAACGAGGCACTCAATCCCGAGACCTTCCCGGGTTGGGCGACGGTGATTTACCACTTCCCCGCGGTGGGAAGTCGCGGGCCGGTGAAGCTGTTCTGGTACGAGGGAAAGCTCCCCGATGGCAGCAAGAACCTTCCCCCGAAGGACCTGCTGTACGGCCAGGAACCTCCGGGCTCCGGTTCCCTCATCGTGGGCGAGAAGGGCACCCTGTATTCGCCGAACGACTACGGCGCGCAGTGGCAGTTGTTCCCCGAGAAGAACTTCGAGGACTGGAAGGATCCGGCGCCCACCCTGCCGCGGAACGGCCGGGACGACCCGGGCATGAAGGAGGAGTGGGTGGCGGCCATCAAGGGCGGCCCCGCTGCGTACTCGAACTTCGAGTTCGCCTGCGACATGACCGAGTCCGTGCTGCTGGGCAACGTGGCCATGCTGGCGGGCGGGCGGGTCGAATGGGACAGCACCAGGCTGCGCGTGAAGGACAACCGAGCCGCGCAGAAGTTCATCAAGCGGGATTACCTGAACGGCTGGAAGATGCCGAGCTGAGTTGATCCGGGGCGCCCGCGTTCCCCGCGGCACGTCGCCCTGATTCTTGCCACGCGCCCGGTACGATCCTCGTGCCGGGCGCCTTGCTTTTAACGTTCCGTCGGGTGGGACCCTCGGTCGTCATCGGCCTCGGGAGAGGGAGGCAAATGGAAGACCCCTGGCATTGCCGCCAGGGGTCGAAGAGGACGCGGACACGGGCGTTGAGCCCGGGGGCATTGATAAGGTCCGGATCAGGCCCGCGGGCTGAGTTTCTTCTCGACGGGGCTCTTCTCGAGCACCACGTAGCGTGGCAGGCCGGCCTCGATCGGGGGCTTGGTCTCCCCCTCGATCAGGGGCGCGGCGTAGGTCACGAACTGTTCGTTCGGCAGGAACCCGTCGGGACTGATCCACTCGCGCGGGATGAAGTGCTCCACGTTGGCGACCTCGGAGAGCGGTTGGAGGCCCGTGGACCATTGGATCCGTCCGTCCACCGTTTCCCGGACGATCTTCACCATGTAGCCGCTCTTTCCCTCGGTGGTGGCGGCGCGCACGGCGGCCTGGCCGCAGGCGAAGGCGTTGTTGACGTCGGTGAGGCTCGCGAAATGGCCCGCCGAACGCTGGGCGTAGCCGAGCATGACGGTGCGGGTCTTGGTGTTGAGCTTGCCCTGGATGAACTCCTTCAGCTTCTCGGCCGCACCGGCGAGCACCGGGTGGCCAAAGGAGTCGAGGCGGGTCTTGTCGGCCCCGATCTCCTCACCCTGCTTGTTGCGGATGCCCTCGCCCACCACGACGATGCAGTACTTGTAGGCCTCGACGGTGGCCTTCACTTGGGCGAGGAATTCGTCGATGTCGTACTGGATCTCGGGCAGCAGGATGATGTGAGGGGGGGTGGCGGGGTTGCCGCGCTTGGCGAGGACGGTGCCGGCGGCGATCCAGCCGGCGGAACGTCCCATGACCTCGATGATGCAGCACGAGCCGTCGTCGGTAGCCATCGAGCCGACATCGATGCCGACCTCCATGACAGTGGTGGAGCAGTACTTGATGGCGGAGCCGTAGCCGGGGCAGCTATCGGTGAACGGGAGATCGTTGTCGATCGTCTTGGGGACACCGATGACCCGCAGATCGTAGCCGCGGCGGACGGCTTCCTCGTGGATCTTGTGGGAGGTATCCTGCGAGTCGTTGCCGCCAGCGTAGAAGAAGTACCGGATGTTGTGCGCCTGGAAGACCTCGAAGAGGCGGTCCATGTCGCGGGCGGCCTGCTCGGGCTTCCGCTTGAAGTCGATCTTGTACCGGCAGGTGCCGAGGGCGGCGGCGGGGGTATAGCGGAGGCCGTCGATGGCCTTCTGCAGTTCGTCGTTCAGGTCGATGAGGTCCTCGTTGAGGATGCCCAGGATTCCGTTCAGCCCGCCGTAGATCTCCTCGATGCACTCTTGTTTGCCTGCCTCGGTGATTACGCCGGCAACGCTCGCGTTGATGGCGCAGGTGGGGCCGCCTGATTGGGCGACCAAAAGGTTTCCGGTGATGTCAGCCATAGATCGATGCTCCGAGGACACCAGGGCTTCCACCAGAAGGCGGAAGGTCACCCCGAGCCCGTCAGGACGTCCCGTGGACGATGCCGGACGCGCTTGGGGACCGTCAAAAAGTTAATTCGCCCAAATCCGGGGAGAAGTGACCGCGAAACACGCCGAACACGCGAAACGCTGGGAAGGGATCGGTCCCGTGGGGCACGAACCTGGCGTGGGAGAGGGTCGGGCGCGCCGCTCCGTTCGGCCGTCTTGTTTCGCGTGTTCGGCGTGTTTCGCGGTCGGACCTCCGCGCCTTCCAAGCGGTCAGCTGTTTCAGGGTTCCCCGCCCGAATTGACGAATGGGGCGTGCCCGTTAGTCTCGCCGTTCCATGCAACGCATCCTGGTGACGGGTGGTGCCGGATTCATCGGATCAAACCTGACGCTCACGCTGCAGGACCGACACCCCGATGCCGAGATCACGGTGATCGACGACTTTCGATCGGGGGATTTCCGGAACCTCCGCGGATTCCGGGGTGATTTCCATGCGGCGGACGTGTCGCGGCTGGATTGGGGGGAGGCGTTCGGGGATGAGCTGTTCGACGTCGTCTTCCACCTGGCGTCCATCACCGACACCAACGAGCACAACCAGCGGCTCCAGGCGCACGACAACATCGAGGGCTTTCGCCGGTTGCTGGCGTTTGCCGGCAGATCCTGCACCCGGGTGGTTTACGCCTCCTCGGCGGCGACCTATGGCATCGCCAGTGGCGTCAACCGCGAGGACCAGCCCCCGGCCCCCGCCAACATCTACGCCTTCTCCAAAGTCCACCTGGACAACCTGGCCCGGCGTGCGGCCGCGCGGAATCCCGGGTGGAGGATCGTCGGGCTGCGGTACTTCAACGTCTACGGTCCGAACGAGGCTCACAAGGGCGCGGCCGCCAGCATGATCTACCAGTTGTACCTGCAGATGAAGGCGGGGAAGCGGCCCCGGGTGTTCCGAGCCGGCGAGCACCGGCGTGACTTCGTCTACGTGAAGGACGTCGTGGCGCTGACCCTCGCCGCGGCGGGGGCAGCGCGCAGCGACGTTTTCAACTGCGGGTCGGGGGAGGCCTGCTCGTTCAACGAGGTGATCGCCGCGCTGAACCAGCGCCTGGGCACGGTCCTCCAGCCGGAGTACATCGAGAACCCCTACGCTTTCTACCAGCCGCACACGGAGGCCGACATGACAAAGGTGCGAACCGAACTAGGCTTCACCCCGGACTTCCTGCCCGCGCAGGGGATCATCGACTACGTGGACTGGCTCGAGAGCCGCCCCGCCTGATCTTTAGCCCGTCTTCCTCTCTCGCAGGGGGCAGCCGGGGCACCGTCATCAATCCGAATTCCAAGATCCATCACTCTAATGAAGAAAGTTCTCATCGGCCTGGGCGTCCTGCTCGCGCTGTTAGTGGTCGCCTTCCTGGTCGTCACCAGCTCCGGGTTTCTCAAGTCGGTGGTCCTGCCCCGGGTGGGGGCGGCGCTCAATGCCAGGGTCGAGGCCGAGAGCATTTCCCTGAGTCCCCTCTCCTCGGTGGAGATCCGCCGGTTGACCATCACGCCGAACGGGGCCGAACCGCTGGCCACGGTCGAGGTCGCCCGCGTCCGGTATAACCTGGCCGCGATCCTGGGCGGGAACATCACGGTGGACGAGATCCTGCTCGGTTCCCCGAAGGTGACGCTGGTTCAAAAAGCGGACGGCACCAGCAATCTGGACCCGATCCTCAAGCAGTTGGCCTCGACGCCTGCCTCCCCTGCCGACCAACCCGCTGCTCCGGGCAAGCCGGTCCAGCTGGATCTGAAATCGTTCAAGGTGGAGAACGCCGTCCTCAGCTACCGGGCCACGGCCCGTGATGGCGCTCA
>JBBQML010000375.1:0-5497 GCA_038328885.1 Verrucomicrobiota bacterium
GGGAGGACTTTCAAGAAGGGGGAGGTTCTGCTCCGGTTGAAGGACTGCGCCGGCGACCATCTGTTCGTGGACCGGGTGAGCTTTAATTTCCGTTCGCCCCGAAGAGGTGAGATCATCGTGTTCGAGACTCGCGGCATTCCGGATCTGCCACCGGAGCAGTTCTACATCAAGCGCCTGGTGGGTTTGGGCGGAGAGACGCTCCGGATTGGAGACGACCGTCACCTGGTGGTGAACGGCCAACGCCTCGACGCCTCGACGCCGCACTTCGAGCGCGTGTATGGCTTTACGAACATGCCAGCCGACAGCCAATACAGTGGCCACGTGAATGGCACCGTAGCCCGTGCTCTGGGCAGGCATCCGGGATTGGCGAGCTACTTCAAGACGGAGCGCGCGGAACACACCCTGGGGAAAGACCGCTACATGGTCATGGGCGACAACACGCTCAACAGCTACGACTCCCGGGGCTGGGGTGACTTTGCCCATACGAACGTTGTCGGAAAGTACTGCTTCGTGTGGTGGCCATTCACCGAGCGCTGGGGCACCAACCCCAAGTGAGGTCAGGGGTCGGAGGTCGGCGGTCGGAGGTCGGGGGTCAGCGGTCGGAGGTCAGCGGTCGGGGGTAAGCGGTCGGGGGTCAGGGGTCGGAGGTCGGAGTTTCGGGGTCGTATATATTGCGCACAATAATTGTTAAATTATCTAAGAACGGCAGCCTCAACGCTCAGGTCCAAGCCGCGCAGCGCAGGCCCCGGACGCGGCTGAACTCTCCCACATTTCCCGTCCACAACACGGCACCTTGACTCGAGCGGAGAATCACCTCCTCCCCACGCCGCTCGATCACCTCCTCGGTTCCCTCGAACCGGAACATCCTGGGCAGTCGGACCGCTTGGCTGCCGCCATGCTGAAACAGCTTCGCTGTCTTCATGGCTACATAACGTAGATACACGTCCACGGAGTCAAACCCGCGCTGGGCCAGGCCACGGGAGGGTTCCGTTGCCTCGGAACCGCCCTCCGCATCAACCATGGATCGCCCGGCCGTCCACGGCCAGGGCCGCTTCCTTGAGTGCCTCCGAGAGCGTTGGGTGCGCGTGACAGCACCGGGCGATGTCCTCGCTGCTGGCGCCGAACGCCATCGCGGCCACGGCTTCCGCGATCAGGTCGCCAGCGCGCGGTCCGATGATGTGCACCCCCAGGACGCGGTCCGTCGCGGCGTCGGCCAGGATCTTGACCCGGCCTTCGGTCGCGCCCAGGGCGCGCGCGCGGCCGTTGGCCATGAACGGGAACACGCCCTTGCGGAACGACACGCCGGCCGCCTGGAGCTCGTCCTCGGTCCGTCCGACGGTGGCAATCTCGGGGTGGGTATACACGATCCCCGGGATGACCCCGTAATCCACGTGGCCATGCCCGGTGACCAGGCCCTCGGCGAACGCGACGCCTTCCTCCTCGGCCTTGTGCGCCAGCATCGGACCTGGGATGACGTCCCCGATGGCGTAAACCCCGGGGACCGCAGTCTGGAATCGCTCGTCGACCGTGAGGCGACCGCGTTCGTCGGGTTGAATTCCGAGGGTATCGAGACCGAGGCCTTCCGTGTTCGGTCTCCGGCCCACGGCCAGCAGGACGCGGTCGCAGTCCATCACGGCGTCATCATTCAGCCGGATGAGACAGCGTCCATCCTCCTGAACCCGGGCCCCGGTGACCTTGGTCTTGAGTCGGAACTCGATGCCCTGTTTCTCGAAGACCTTGCGCGCCTCGGCGGCGAGTTCCGAATCCATGCCGGGCAGGATGCGGTCGAGGTACTCCAGTACCGTGACGCGCGCCCCCAGGCGGCGCCAGACGGAGCCCAGCTCGAGACCGATGTAGCCGGCGCCAATGACTACCAGATGGCCGGGCACCGTGGGGAAGTTCAGGGCCTCCGTGCTGGTGCCGATGCGGTCGTAATCGAGCTCAACCCCGGGCAACGGAGCCGGCTGGCTGCCTGTGGCGATAAGGATGTTCCTGGCCTCCAATTCCACGGCTTCTCGGGCGCCGGCAACACCGACGCGGCGCGGCCCCAGGAAGCGGCCGTGGCCGTGGAAGCGCTGGACCTTGTTCTTCCTGAGGAGTGCCTCCACGCCGCGTGTGAGCGTGGTCACGACGGTGTCCTTCCGCTTCAGCAGGGTCGGGAGGTCCAGCCCGACGTCGCCCACGACCACCCCGTGCGCCCCGAGCGCGTGACGCGCCTCCTCGTAGCGCTCGCTGGATTCGAGCAGCGCCTTGCTGGGGATGCAGCCGACGCGCAGGCAGGTGCCTCCCAGGGCGGGCTCCTTCTCGATGACGGCGACCTTGAGGCCCAGTTGGGCGGCGCGGATGGCAGCCACGTAGCCGCCGGGTCCGGCGCCGATGACGATCAGGTCGAAGGTTTCGGGGGGATTCATGGGGTCGGTGCGGTGCGTCTCTCGGAGGGGATGGACGGTCCAAGGCGCTCAGGCTTCGAGAAGCATGCGGGCCGGCGCCTCGAGAACCTCCTTGACGCGCTTGAGGAACGTGACGGCCTCTCGTCCATCCACGATGCGGTGGTCGTAGGTCAGCGCCACATACATCATGGGCCGCGCCACGATCTGGCCCTCGACCACCACCGGGCGATCCTGGATGGTGTGCATGCCGAGGATTCCGCTTTGGGGCGGGTTCACGATGGGCGTGGAGAGGAGGCTTCCGAAGATGCCGCCATTGCTGATGGTGAACGTGCCGCCCTGCAGTTCCTCCGGCTTGAGCTTGCCGTCACGAGCACGGGTTCCGAAATCGGCGATGGCCTTCTCGATCTCCGCGAAGCTAAGCCTCTCCGCGTTGCGGATCACGGGGACGACCAACCCCTTTCCGCCCCCGATGGCCACCCCGATATCGTAATAGTGGCGGTAGGCGATGCTCGATTCGCGGATCTCCGCATTGAGTTGGGGCGTGATCTTCAAGGCATCGATGACCGCCTTCACGAAGAACGACATGAACCCGATCTTCACCCCGTGCCGTGCCGTGAACGCCTCCTGACATTGCTTGCGGAGCGCCATCACCGCTGACATGTCGATCTCGTTGAAGGTGGTGAGCAGCGCCATGCTGCTCTGGGCCTCGACGAGCCGCCGTGCGACCGTCCGGCGGAGCGGCGACATTGGGACGATCTCCTCGAGCCGCCCTGCCCCGCCGCCCAGGGAAACCTGCGCCGCCGGGGGGGCGGCCGCCACGGCCGCGGGCAAGGAGGTCGCGGGCGGCGGAGCAGGCACGGTCGGCTCGGGTGCCGGGCTGTTGGGCTGCTCCGTAGCCTTGAGCGCGTCTGCCTTGGTCACACGTCCGCCCGGGCCGGTGCCCTGCACTGCCGTCGCCGGGATTCCGGCGGCGGCCAGGATTCGCTGCGCCGCCGGCATGACCGCGTGGGCGCCGGGCGCGGGTGATCCGGGTGATCCGGGTGATCCGGGTGATCCATCCGCAGGCGGCGGGCTGTCGATGCTGGCCGGGATGCTCTGGGAAGGCGTCGGTGCCGGTGGCGGAGGGTTTGGGGCAACGGGAACGGAGCCGGATTCCAGGTGAGCCACGACTTCGCCGACGGTGGCGACCGCGCCACGCTGCTTGAGGATCTTCGCGAGGACCCCGTCGGCGGGTGAGGGCAACTCCACCGTGGCCTTCTCCGACTCGAGGAGGACGAGCGGTTCGTCCTTCCGGACGGCCTGACCTTCCTGTTTGAGCCATTCACCGATCTGCACCTCGGTGATGGATTCGCCGACGGCAGGGACACGCAATTCCAGTGGCATAATTGGGGAGAGGTCCGCAGGCGGGAGGTCGACTTGGGCGCCCGAGGTCCCGCGCTCGCGGCGGGGTCAAGTTAACGCCCGTTGTCACGTCAGCAAGCCTGTAGCAGACTGTGCTGCGCATGGTGGGCCATAAGAAGTCGATCCGGGGCCAGCTGTTGCTCGACGGGGGGAACCTTCACGGCTCCTGGTTCCATCGTACGGTCGTGCTGGTCTGCGAACATGACCGTGACGGCGCCTTTGGATTGGTGCTCAACCGGCCAGCGGGCACCGTCGTCGGCGACGCCATCGTGGGCGACCTCCCGGAGGCGCTCCGTCCCCTGCCCCTCTACCTCGGCGGCCCGGTGCAATCGGGCGCGTTGAGCTACCTGCGCGGCGAGGATTTCCTGCCGGACGGCTCCGTCCTGCCGGGGGTGGAACTAGGTCACTCGCTGGAGGATCTCGAGGAACTGGCGACGGGATTCGCGCCAGGGCGGAAGCTCCTGGTGTTTGCGGGGTACTCCGGCTGGAGCCCGGGGCAACTCGACGACGAACTCTCCCGCGACGCTTGGCTGGTGCATCCGGCCAGTCCCGCCCTGGTGTTCGGCGACAGCCCGAGCGCGCTGTGGCGGCGGATTCTGTGCGAGAAGGGCGGACTCTTCCGCCTGCTGGCGGATGCTCCGGAGGATCCCGAAAGCAATTGAGGCGAGTTGGGCCTGCGCCGGGGAGGTTCCGATCCAACGGAACCCTCCAGGGATCGGGGTCTGGATCCAGAACGAGAGCCGCTTCGCTTGCCCCGGGTGCAGGAATCGGTACGGTCTCCCGCGCATGGAGGCGTTACCGAGGCCGGAAGTGATCCTGACCCACGAGAGCGATCTGGACGGATTCGTCTCGGGACACCTGCTTCTGCGACTGGCAAAGAAGCTGTTCGATTCGGAGATCCGGCTCGAGGCCTGGAATACGCACGCCTGGCGCCAGCGCCCGGCCAAAGAAGCATCCGCCTGGGTGGCCGACTTCTCCTTCGAGCCGAGGCTGGATCGCGCCGGGTGGGTGGTGATCGACCATCATCCCTCCCAGACGCTTCCCACAGCCGCCCGGTTGATCCTCGACCCGACCCGATCCGCCGCGCGGATTTGCTATGACTTGTGCGAGCAGCACGGCTTGGGTTCGCCCGCGCTGGCCCGCCTCGTCGAACTGACCCACATCGGGGATTTGTTCCTCGAGGATCACCCCGAGTTCGAGCTTGCCATGGACTATTCTGCCCTGGCCAAGACCTACCGGTTCTGGAACCTCAGCCGACTGATCGAGGGGGAGATCGAGAAACTTCTGGACCATCCCCTCCTGGAGGTGATCCGGACCAAACGCCGCGTTGAGGACCCTCTGGGACTGGCCTGGAGTCGATCCCGAGTCGTCGAACTCTCCCCCGAGGTGGCCTGGGTGGACGCCGTGGTCGGCAACAGCAATCTCATCCTGCACGAACTGCTGCGCGATCCCGCCTGCCGCCACCCGGTCCTGCTCAGCCTCACCCGCAAGTCTGCCGCCGGCGTGATCGTCAGCCTGCGCAGCCGCAACGGCGAGGCGCTCCCAGTCGCACGCAAACTCCAGGGAGGCGGTCACCCGAACGCCTGCGGCGCGGTGCTGCCGCGCGGAGTCCAAAGCGTGCCCGATGCCGTGGACTACTTGCGCCGCCTGCTCAACCCGCAACCTGCCGTTCTCGAGGGCTCCTTCTCCGGCCTGAGGCTTTGAAA
>JBBQML010000376.1:0-5494 GCA_038328885.1 Verrucomicrobiota bacterium
ACCTCCAGAGCGCGCAACGCCCCCGAATGGCGCATGACCGGCCGATGGCTGGTGCTGGCCTGGATCACCGGCTTCGCCGATTCCCGTTGCCGAGCCCGCTGGCGCGGTCCCGGGACGGGCGGATCTTCATCCGGGGTTTGCGCCGCCGAGCCGGCCTCGCCAGGGGGAAGCACAACCTCCTCGAGCCGCCAGACCAGCGTGCCGCACGGCACCTTGATCACGAGATCCCTGCCGGCATGGCCATCCATGCCCTTGCCCATCCCGAACTCGCCATTCTCGGCGAACAACCTCGGTTGATAGAACTGCTGGATCAGATTGTTGAGGTCGTGATCCGCCTCCAGGATCACATCCCCACCGCGACCGCCGTTGCCGCCGTCGGGACCGCCCTTGGGACGATACGCCTCGCGGAGGAATGCCACGCACCCCTTGCCGCCGTGGCCTGCCCTGGCAGCCACCTTGACCTCATCGACGAACATAGTGTGTCCCGGGAAGCAAAAAGGGCGAGGCCACACGCCTCGCCCGTGGAGAGTGTTATCGGACGGCGGGCGCGGCCGCCAAGCCCTAGTTCTGGACGGGCTCGGCCGGCACCGGGTCCGGAGCCGGGGCGGAGGCATCCACCGGGGTCGGCTCGGGCACGATGTTGATGCGGCGGAGGTGCGTGTCGAACTTCACCCGGCCATCGGTGAGCGCATAAAGGGTCCAATCCCGACCCACGCCCACATTTTTGCCGGCGTTGAACTTGCTCCCGCGCTGGCGGACGATGATCGAGCCGGCGGTGACCAACTCACCCCCAAACCGCTTCACGCCGAGCCGCTTGCTATGGCTGTCGCGGTTGTTCCGCGAACTGCCCTGACCCTTTTTGTGTGCCATGCTTCAGCTCCTCTTCTCAGGCTTGGATTTCCTTCACCTGCACGACCGTCAGCGACTGCCGATGGCCCTGTTTCTTGTGGTAACCCTTGCGACGTTTCATCTTCCAAATGACGACCTTGTCGCCGCGTTTGTGCTCCAGCACGTCGGCCACGACCTTCGCGCCGGTGACCGTCGGGGCACCCACGCTCAGCTGGCCGTCCCGGTTGAGGAGCAGCACGCGGTCGAAGGTGACCGCCTGGCCCACCTCGACGTCCACGTGCTCCACTTCGACCTTGTCGCCAGCGGTTACCCGGTATTGTTTGCCGCCTGTCTCTAGAACCGCGTACATAAAATCTTTCCCTGAAAAAGGGGCGAGAACCTGTCCCGAAACGCGACTTTCTGTCAACGGTTCATTTGGATTCTCTACTCCCCACTTGCAGGGGAACCCGACCGACCCGCACACTCCGCGCATCTGACGGAGAGGTGGCTGAGTGGTTTAAGGCGCACGCCTGGAAAGCGTGAGTGGGCTTATACCTCACCGGGGGTTCGAATCCCCCCCTCTCCGCCATTTAGCCTGCGGCTGTGGGGAGTGGGGAGTGAAAACCAGCAACGCCCTCCGCCCTCCGCCCTCCGCCCTCCGCCCTCCGCCCTCCGCCCTCCGCCCTCCGCCCTCCGCCCTCCGACCTCCGCCCTCCGCCCTCCGCCCTCCGCCCTCCGCCCTCTGACCGCTGACCTCCGCCCTCCGACCCCGGTCACCGATCCACCTTGAGGAACCGCCGCAAGCGAGCGGGGCGGCGATGGTCGGTGTCCTTCAACGGGTTGTTCGCTCGGGTCGTCAACTGGCGGCCCTCGGCGTCCAGGATCACCAGCGCGGGGATTCCGCGTCCCTCGAACGGGCGACCGTAGCCTCGCACGGCCTCGCGGTCCCACCGCGGCCCCTGGCGCTCGCCGACGTCGATCAGGGTCAGAACGTACCGCTCCCGGACCAAGGGGGCGACGCGTTCGTCTCCTGTCAACCGCCGGTACATGGCCACCGAGTCGCCGCACCAGTTCGCGCCAAAAACCAGCAGCACCTGGCGCTGCGTGCGCTGAGCCTCGGCGGTCGCGGTCGCAATCGCGCCCATGGCGTCCTCCCCCGCCTGGCCATCGGGATAAGGCCCCACTCCGGTACCAGACTGCTGCGCCGCACATCCCGACAGGATGGCGACCGCCAGCCCGAACCCTCCCCGCAGCACGGCACGCAGCATGGCACGCAGCATGGCAGCACGCATAACCGTGAAACCTTGGGCCATCGGGCCGCGTGCCTCAAGCGTGGCGACGCCGACTGGGACGAACCGCTTTCCGCGAAGCTCCCACTTGTGGGCGACGGGGAGTGCGTCCAAGAGTAACCCGTAATGGACCCTGAAGACGGCCCGAACCCGAGGCGGTCCGCTGACCGGCGGGAGGTGTCTCCATCTCCCTGCCTTCTCCGGGACCTTCGCGGTCCTCATGACCCTGGCGATGCCTGCCTCCGCGTATCGACGTTCCGCGCGGGGATCGCGGACTGGGCCCCGGGCAGGCGCGGGTGGTGGCTGGTGCTCCTCTCGCTGTCGATCTCGCTCTCGATCGCCCCACCGAGGCTCCGCGCCGCGGTTACGTCCACCCCCACGGAACTTCGCGGCAAGCTGCTCGCCGGAGAGTACGAAGAGGTCGTCCGCCAGGCCCGGCGGGCCGTCAACGAACGTCCCCGCCAGGAAGAGTGGCATCTGCTCCTCCTCGAGGGGTTGATGAGCCTTGGCAAGTACGCCGAGGCGCATCAGGCGCTGACCAATGCCCTCGATCGTTCTCCCCGCACCCTGCCCCTGCGGTGGTTGGCCCGGGACGTGTTCCAGCAGAGTGGACTCCCCGAGGCCGCGGCCGAGCAGGCAAGCATCATCGTGCAGAGCGCCTCGGATCGCCCCTGGGCGTACCGGGAACCGCTGGACCTGGTCACGGTCGGCCGCGCCATGGTCGCGCTCGGCGCGGATCCGAAGGAAATCCTCGAGCGGATCCACCTTGCGGCGCGGAAGGTCGCGCCGGACCTCAGGGAAACCTATCTGGCGGCCGGCGAACTCGCCTTGGCCAAGCACGATGCCGCGCTCGCGGCACGCCAGTTCGACGAGGGTCTGAAGAAGTTCCCCACCGACCCGAACCTGCTGGCCGGCCGGGCGCGGGCGTTTCTCGACGGGGACCGCAAGGAGATGGCGAAGTCGCTGGAGGCGGCCCTGGAGGCCAACCCCCGGCACATCCCGAGTCTCCTCCTCCTCGCGGAACACCGCATTGACGCGGAGGACTACGAAGCCGCGAGCGGGACGCTGAAGGAGATTCAGGCGTTCAACCCGGCGTTGCCCGAGGCCTGGGCCTTCCTGTCGGTCATCGCCCACCTGCGCAACGACCGGGCCGCCGAGGCGGCGGCCCGCGCGGCCGCCAGCCGGACCTGGCGCACCAACCCGGGCGTGCCCCACCTCATCGGCCGAAAACTCTCGCAGAAATACCGCTTTGCCGAGGGCGCGGCCCTGCAGCGTGAGGCGCTCCGCTTCGACCCCGACCACATGGAGGCACGCGCGCAACTCGCCAGCGACCTCCTTCGCCTGGGCGAGGAGGCCGAAGGCTGGGACCTCGTGCAGCAGGTACACGCGGCCGACGCGTATGACGTCACCGCCTTCAACCTGGCCACCCTGCGGGACACGATGGGGTCGTTTGCCACGCTCACCAACGAGCACTTCATCGTGCGGTTGAGCACCAAGGAGGCGGCGGTTTATGGGGCACGGGTGCTCGACCTCCTCGAGCGCGCGCGCACGAACCTGGCCCCGCGTTACGGGCACCACCTCACCCTCCCGACCATCGTGGAGATCTTTCCCAACCCCAGGGACTTCGGGGTGCGCACGTTCGGGATGCCGGACAACCCGGGTTACCTGGGCGTTTGTTTCGGCCGGGTGATCACCGCCAACAGCCCGGCGTCGAGCCGTGGAAACGCCATCAACTGGGAAGCCGTGCTGTGGCACGAGTTCTGCCACGTCATCACCCTGCAACTCACCGCGAACAAGATGCCCCGCTGGCTGAGCGAGGGGCTCTCGGTGTATGAGGAACGACGTGCCAACCCCGCCTGGGGCGAGCAACTCAACCCGCGCTACCGCGAGATGATCCTGGGCAAGGACCTGACGCCCGTCGGCCGGTTGAGTGCCGCGTTCCTCACGCCGAAATCCCCGGCCCACCTCCAGTTCGCCTACTACCAATCGTCGCTGGTGATCGAATACCTCGTGGAGCAATTCGGGTTCCCGAAAGTCGTCGCCATCCTGAATACACTCCACGACGGCGCCTTCATCAACGACGCCATCGCCGCGCACACCGCCCCGATGGAAACCATCGAGACGGAGTTCGCAGCGTTCGCCCGCGCCCGGGCGGAAGCGTTCACCCCCGGCCTGGATTGGTCCAAGCCCGAGGACAACCTCCTGCCCCCGGGCCTGGCTGCCCTCGCCGAGAAGCTGCCGGGGGCGGCCGGGGGCGCGAAGGGCCCGAGTTACAGCGCCCTGCGCGAGGACGCCCTGCGACACCTCGAGGCCCGACGCTGGGCCGAGGCGAAGGTGCCCCTCTCGGAACTCGTCCGGCTCTACCCGCGCGAGACGGGTGCCGACAGCAGCCATAGCCTGCTCGCCCAAGCCCACCGCGCCCTGGGTGAAACCGCCCTCGAACGGGCGGCGCTGGCGCGCTGGGCGGAAGTCGATGCCGCGGCCCCCGACGCATACACGCGCCTGATGGAACTGGCGGCGGCCGACGGCGACTGGCCCGAGGTGTTGCGGAACGCGCAACGGTTCCTGGCGGTCAACCCGCTCGTGCCCGCGCCGTACCGTCAACTGGCCCGGGCAAGCGCCGCGCTGGGCGATCTCGCGGCCGCGGTGGGCGCGCACGAAGCCATCCTGCATCTCGATCCGCCCAACCCGCCCGAGGTGCACTACGAGCTGGCCCGACTCCTCGCTCCGGCCGAACCCGCACGGGCGCGACGTCACCTGATCGAAGCGCTGGAGGATGCCCCACGACATCGCGCCGGCCTCGCCCTGCTCCTGCAACTCGACGCCGCGTCCCCGCCGCCGCCGTGAACTCCGCCGAAACCCATGCCGTCCACGCGGCGGAACCCGGCAGGCGGCGCACCCCCGGGTTCCGCCGCGGCCTGCTCCTCTCCCTCGGCCTCCTGCTCCTGGCGACCGCCGTCCTCGCCCAACGCCGCGGCTGGCGCGGTGGCTACGGGGAGAGCCCCATCCCTGACAACCCGCGCACCGCCCGCGAGATTCCTTCCCACAGCACCGAGACGCCGACCTGGACCAACCCGCCGGGGTTCGAGCGGGACACCTTCACGTTCGCGCGCGTGCGCTACACCCCCGGCGGTGGGGGACGGGGAGGTTGGTCCACCGACGTGCCTGACAGCGACCTCAACCTCTCCTACCGGCTGCAGCAACTCACCTCCATCCGGGTCGACCCGGACGGGCGCATCCTGAGGCTCACCGATCCGGACCTCGCGGATTTTCCGTTCCTCTACATCGTCGAGCCGGGCGGTCTTTCGCTCTCCGACGAGGAGGCCGCCGCCTTGCGGGGCCATCTGCTGAACGGGGGCTTCCTGCTGCTGGATGAT
>JBBQML010000377.1:0-5488 GCA_038328885.1 Verrucomicrobiota bacterium
CCTCATCGAGGGACTGCGTCGCCTCGAGTACCGTGGATACGACAGCGCCGGGATCTGCATCCAGACGCCGGCCGGTCTCGCTGTTCGCAAGCGTGCCGGCCGCATCGACACCGGCCTGGCGCGGGCCTGTGCCGAGCGGCCGATCGACGGGGTGGTCGGCATCGGCCACACGCGATGGGCGACGCACGGTCCGCCCACCGATGAGAACTCCCACCCTCATCTGGACCAAAGCGGTCGCATCGCGGTCGTCCACAACGGGGTCATCGAGAACTATGAGAAGCTCAAGCATCGGTTGCGCGCGGCCGGACACATCTTCCTGTCCGACACCGACACCGAGGTGCTGGCACATCTGGTCGGGGTGCACTACGCGCAGGCCGCCGCCGAGGGGGCGACCGGAGACGCCCATCCCTTGGCGACGGCGGTGATGGGCGCGTTGCGCGAGGTTATCGGAACCTACGGCGTGGCGGTGGTTTCGGCGGATCATCCCGGGGTCCTCGTTGGGGCCCGTCGCGGTTCCCCCCTCATCCTCGGGGTGGGGGAGGGGGAGAACTTCCTGGCCAGCGACGCCAGTGCGGTCGTCCTGCACACGCGCCAGGCGGTGTACCTCAACGACTACGACGTCATCACCGTCACCGGCGACGACTTCAAGCTGGCAAACCTCGGCAATGACACCGCGCAGGCCCAGATCCGGGAGATCGAGTTCAGCGCTGGCGACGCTGATCGCGGGGCCTATCCGCACTACATGCTCAAGGAGATCTTCGAACAGCCTCGGACCGTGGAGAATGCGTTGCGAGGGCGCATCGACCGCGAGGAACTCTCGGCGAAGTTCGGAGGGTTGAACATGTCGCTGGCCGAGTTGCGGGCGGTGGACCGGGTGGTGGTTGTTGCGTGCGGGACGAGTTGGCACGCGGGGTTGGTGGGCGAGTATCTGTTCGAGGAATTCGCCCACCTGCCCACCGAGGTGGAGTACGCGAGCGAGTTCCGATACCGGAACGCGCCGTTGGACAAGCACACACTCGTGCTCGCCATCACGCAGTCCGGCGAGACCGCGGACACCCTGGCCGGGTTGCGTGAGTCGCGTCGCCGCGGCCACAAGGTGCTGGCCCTGTGCAACGTCGTGGGCAGCACGATCGCGCGCGAGTCCGACGGGGGCATCTACCTCCATGCAGGGCCGGAGATCGGGGTAGCCTCGACCAAGGCGTTCACGGCGCAGGTGACCGTGCTGGTGTTGTTGGCGCTGCTCATGGGGCGCATCCGGATGTTGCCGGCCCGGCGCGGGGCCCAGATCCTCAAGGCCCTGGAGGCGCTGCCCGGGCAGGTGGAGGCCATCCTCGCCCGGAACGAGGAGATCCGGCGCATCGCGCTGAAGTACGCCACCGCCGAGGACTTCTTCTTCCTCGGGCGTCAGTACGGATTCCCGGTGGCGCTGGAAGGGGCCCTGAAGCTGAAGGAGATCTCCTACCTGCACGCCGAGGGCTACCCCGCCGCGGAGATGAAACACGGACCGATCGCGATGATCGATGAACGGACCCCCACCGTGTTCATCCTGCCGCAGGATGGGTTGCTCGAGAAGACGCTGTCCAACGTGGCGGAGATCAAGGCCCGCGGCGGACCGGTGATTGCGATCGCAACGGAAGGAGACAGCGAGATCCGGGGGCGCGTTGACGATGTGATCGAAATCCCGGCGACTTTGGAGCCGCTGGTTCCGCTGCTGGCGGTAGTGCCCCTGCAACTCCTCGCTTACCACATTGCCGTCGCCCGAGGCTGCGACGTCGACAAGCCGCGGAACCTGGCCAAGTCCGTGACGGTGGAGTGAGCGGCACCGCGGGTCTGATCCGGCCGCGGCGTTTTCGAACGTTGCTCCCCGGATCGAATGGCGAGGGTCTGCACGGGAGAGCACGGGTTCGGATGCGTTGCGTACTCCTTATCTCCATTCGTGAGTCGCCACTATTCAATCTCGACGGGCACCTCCCATTGGCCCCCCCCAGCGGGGTGCGCGTTGCCGACGGTCAACCCTGCGCGGACCAGTTTCGTGGAAGGGACGTCCTCGGGAGATCGTATGAACCCGCGCTCTAGCCCGCCCGGCCCCACCCCGCCTGGGGAGGAGCCCACACCTGGCGCCGAGGCGGCGGGCGGCGCCCGCAAGGCGGAACTCGTGCGCCTTCGCTACTTCGGTGGCCTGAGCTTCGAAGAGGCCGCGGAAGTGCTCGAGATCGCTGTTCCGACCGCGAAGCAGTGGATGGCTTACGCCCGCGCATGGTTCAAGGTCGAGATGACGCGATGCAGCACAGAATTCCCAACATCGTCGCCATCCGATCCCGGCGCCCGCTAGTCGAGACACCGGCGGCTACGTTTCCCAGGCGCCGGTGTCTCATTCCCGAAGAGGCCGCGGGTCAATCTTTGCTAATCCGCGGCCGGACGGCGGAGGTGGAACCTCCGCGGAACGACGATTACCTCTCCCCGACCCGGGGCGGGATTGTTGCCGTTGACCAGGAATCGGAGAGTAGCTCCCGTGAGGGATCTTCGATTTGAGGGCCGGCGAACTCGGCGCCGCATTTCAGGGCCAGGTCGCTGTTCCGATCACGGACCCTGGTCCCGTAGATCCTCATGGCTTTCCAAGGATTTCGTCCAGACCGGCGTTCGCGAACGCGCGCTTCCACCGGACGGTATGCGAGCGAGCCATACTTTTCGGGGCAAAGTGCGCCTGATGGGGTAGACGCAGATCCTCGCGGCTCCCGACGCCCATGAAGCGACCATCAAGCGAAGCCATGTTCCAGGCTGCAGGCGCAGCTTCTGAGATCACACGGGGTGCGTTCATTCGGCTGTGGGAGGTCGACACCGCCGCATTGGTTCGTGCCTTCGATGTACCCGTGCTTTGTGGAATGGCGCCGACACCGGACATCCGGCGGTCGGTACTTTTATGCGACGGAATGCGCTGGATTCAGTCGATAAGTCGCACCTGCTGTGAAAACGCCCGCTGTTGAAGAAGCCCTATTTCAGGCCGCCATCGCCCTCGCGCCTGGCGACCGCGCCGCCTTCCTCAAGCACGCCTGCGCCGGCAATCCCACCCTGCGTGCCCGTCTCGACGCCCCCCTCGCCGCTCACGATCAGCCTGATACCTTGGACGGCCCTGGGTGCGGCGTTCCCCGGCCCACTATCGCTTTGGAAATGGTCCACGACTCGACCGACGATGCCGTCGGCCTGACGGTCGGCGGCTACAAGCTCCTCGAACGCCTCGGCGAGGGCGGCTGCGGGGTGGTCCACGTCGCCGAACAGACCGAACCGATCCGCCGACGCGTGGCGTTGAAGTTGATCAAGCCTGGAATGGACTCCAAGGCAATCATCGCCCGCTTCGAGGCCGAACGGCAGGCGTTGGCGATGATGGACCACCCAAGCGGACCTCGAACGTGAGCGGCAGCAGATTGGCGATGGTCATGTCACCTGGTACGGATTCGAAAGTCCGCTAGGGGTCCCTCCCTAGTCAATTCCCCACATACTTTTCCCGCCGGCGTTGCGCTTCACTGAACGGAAAGCCATGTCAACCGACACCAACACCACGGGCGCTCAGGCGGCGATCGCCGACGTTCCGCGACGCGGCCATCGGCGGCACCGGTTCGCAACTCGGCGTGTTCCGGCTCGACCGCGATGTGCTTGCGCACAAGCCCGACCTCGTCTTCGTGGACTTCACCGCCAACGACGACATCAACTCCGCCGACCCCGAGACGCTCGCCTCCTACGAGTCCATCCTGCGCCGGCTGGCCACCGCCGGGATCCCGGTCGTGCAGGTCGCCTTCCCGTTCAAGTGGGATATCGAGACCGCCAAGCTGCCGAAGATGAAGCGGCTCGTCGCGCACCGCGCGCTGGCCGATACCTACGGGAATGGCTGGGGCGACGCGGTGACGCGCATCTGCCGCGAGGTCGAAGCCGGCCGCTTGACGCGCGAGAAACTGTGGGTGACCGACGGAGTGCATCCGCACGATCCCGGCTATCGCGAATTTGCCGCCGCTGCCTGGGACGGCTACCTGGCCGCGGTCAAGGCAGGGCTGGCAACCTCGTGTGCCGGCCAAGCCCGTCTATGCGGACACGTATCTGACGCTCCGCCGTTTCAACTTGGCCGGACTGCCGAGCCTGCCGCGCGGCTGGAGCAAAGACCGCCCGAACCTCACCGCGGTCAACCACGACTGGCTGATGTCTCGCTGGCTCGACCACCTGGTCGTCGCGCGGAACCGGAAACCCGACGAACAGGGGAAGCCTGGGAAGGAGTCACAGCCGGTGCAGCCGCTGCGGCTGAAAGTGGAGGCCACGGCGATCCTGCTGTTCGGCGAGTCCACGGCTGATTCATGTCGTTTCCGCGTGCTTGTCGACGGCGTCGCCGTGACTGGCAAAGGCGGGCAGGAGAAGGGCGCCGACTGGTTCGAAGGCAATCGCTGGAAGACTGGGAACGGGTTCCTCCTCTGGGAGGTTGCCCGCGGCCTCGATCCCAGCGTGCAGCACCCGCTGGAGATCGAGCCGGTCTGCGACAGCGCCAAAGCCCAGGAACTGAAGCTCGAAAGCATCTGTGTCGCCGGTGGCAAGGCCACCGTGGTGCCCATTCCATCCAACTAACTTTTTACCACGACTCCCCAGCTCAATCACCGAGACTTATTCACATGCAACGCATCACCGCCTCACTCATTGCCGCATCCCTCGGCCTTGTTTTACAAGCCACGGCCGCGCAGACAGACACCTACGGGATCCACGCCGTGCCAATTCCCCGAAAGGTTGCCATCGATGGCAATCTCGACGACTGGGATCTCTCCGGACAGGCGCTCATGTGTTATGACGTGGAATCTTTGCAGGATGTGTATTCCGCGAAGGTCGCGACAATGTATGACGCGGACAACCTTTACGTCTCCCTTCATTGGAAGGACCGCACCCCGATGGGTAACAAGCATGATCCCCGCTTTGAGGCCCATAAGGGCTGGGCGGGTGATGCCGTCTTGGCGCAGTCGGGGTCAGGCCTTAATTTAGTACTTAACCGCCCGGATCCTCAAGCCGCAGGGGGGGCGGATCCAGGGCCATCCACGCCAAAGTATTAAATTAAGGGTTGACCCTGATCCACACAGCCTGGATCAACCGAAATGGAGCCCGCAAAGGCAATGAAGGCGCCATGTTACCATCGCGGGCACCAGGGGGTCCCCGTAGCCGCCGTGGTGACACGGCGCCATCTGGCCGGTTGAGCTTTTTAGCCAACGCCTGCAACTGAGACCCGCGGATCAGCGCCGTGTCACCACGGCGGCTACGTCTGGAAGAGGCCGTGAGACGGCCTGGATCAACCGAAATGGAGCCCGCAAAGGCAATGAAGGCGCGAACGGTGTCCGGGACACTCCTGCGATCAAAACTTGGGTTGACGTCCGCCGGTCCGCAATTGTTCGCAGACGAGAGAGACTGCTCGGGCGGGATTTCTCCAAGCCTGTGGCGAATAGCTCATGCGACAGATGCAGGGAAA
>JBBQML010000378.1:0-5483 GCA_038328885.1 Verrucomicrobiota bacterium
GCCTATGAGTGGAGGAAGGACGGCCAGCCGATCCCTAATGCCACGAACGCGGTTCTCGGGCTGGATGCCGTGTTGCCGGGGGATGCCGGGGCCTATTCGGTGAGAGTCAGCAACCCGGCAAATACCGCCGGCGCCATCAGCCGGGCCGCCGTCCTCACCATACTCAGCACCCCGCTGAGCATTACGCAGGGGCCCCTCGCGATCAGCGTGACCGAAGGGGAGTCGGCCCAGTTCAGCGTGGCGGTCGCTGGTTCTGCCCCGATCACCTATCAGTGGTTGCGGGATGGCAACCCCGTCGCGGGCGCGACTAATGCCAGCCTGGAACTTTCTGAAGTGGCCCTCGCCGATGCCGGTGAGTACATCGTCGAGGTAGGCAATCCCGCGACCACCTCGCTGCGCAGCGCCGGTGCGCGGTTGACGGTTTCCCGGGACACGACCCCTCCGCGGTTGATCTCCATCACTGGCAGTCCCGATCGGATCTTCCTCACGTTCTCGGAGCCCCTCGACCCGACCAGTGCTCAACTCGTCGCGAACTACATCCCCGCGGGTGATCTGACCGTAAGCGCTGCCGCGCTCAGCGGGGACGCCCCCGGGGTCGTGGTGCTCCAGACTTCGCCGCAAACCCTGGGCCTCGTCTACCAGCTCACGGTCGGGCCGGTGATGGACCGTTTCGGCAACGCCCTGGTCTCCACGGGGCAAGGCTTCCTCTCGACGATCCACCTCGACGGGGACTTCGAGGATTGGGGTGGGGTTGAACTGGCGGCGGAGGATCCGGAGGACGCCGAGAACGCGACGGAATACGCGAAGGTCTGGATCACCAGCGACGCCGACTACGTCTACCTGCGGGTTCTGCTCCACCGGCCGAGCGACCTGGGAATCTTCTACAACAACATCTTCGTCAACGCGGATGGCGATGCCTCGACTGGTTTTGCGTTCCGCGGACTTGGCTCCGAGATGCTCATCCAGGGAGGCGGCGGGTATCAGCAGAAGGGTGGGGCCTTCAACGAGGGCGGAATCGAGGGCCTCGATTGGTTGATGGTTCCGGAGGGAGAGGCCACCGAGTTCGAACTCCGGTTCTCGCGCCGGGCGACGTACGCCAGCGATGGCCTGCCGGTGTTCGCGGCCGACTCGGTTTCCCTGATGCTTGAATCGGAGAACACAAGCTTCCAGACCGTGGACGTCGCCCCCGACGTCGATCCCATCCTGCACCAGTTCCTCAACCCGCCACCGGCCACCGTCGGTCCATTGGCGATCGTTCCGGTGGGGAATGGGGTCCGCATCACCTGGCCAGGCGAGGGGCGGTTGCAGTCGGCGGTAACGGTTCCGCCGTTGTCCTGGGAGGACGTGGTGGGGGCCACCAGCCCCCACGAACTGACGCCCGTTGGGCCGGCGCAGTTCTTCCGACTCATCCGGTGAAAGAGGGACGATCCGCGGGACGATCAGCGTGAGGCACGGAAGAAACGTCTTTGCGTGCCGGCCGTGGTGAGGGTGACCTCGAGGCGGCCACCGGGGGCGCCGGCCGAGTAGAGTTGCTCCCAGTGCAGGAGATCCGCCGAACCCTCGACCGCGTGCCGCCCCGGGATGCTATCGATCCGGAGGGATAATGCCGATGGCGTGTGGGAAACGACGGTGAGCAGCACCGGTTCCAGGGCGTTCTGCTGCCGGACCAACGTTACCTCCTCCTCCCAATAGGCGGGTAGGCGGTCCCACGGATTGGGTAATGCGTCGTCGGTCACGTAGATCCACCCGGCGCCGCGCGGACGGGCCAGGTTGAGGTACTGGGCCATCGTGGCGGCGGGCGAGACCCCGTAGCAGAGATGGCCGAACGACTCGGCGGCGTGGCGCCGAGTCCAGGGATCCGGGGCAAAAGCCGGGTAGCCGGTGTGGTGCTCGAAGGTCACCAGGAGATCTGCCGTCGGGGTCGTGAGATAGCTCTCTCGTGTTCCGGTCCCCGGATTGCCGATGACCAGCCAGTCCGGGTGCAGCGTCCGCACATGCTCCCGCAGGTCCCGGTAGTACTGCAGGCCGGGGCTCGTGCCATCGTTGGTCATCTCGTCCACGAAAATCCCGTCGAGGGGATAGAGCGTGGACCACCGGTCGATGTCGTCGACCACCTCCGCGGTGGGGCGCCGGCCGTAGGTGGTATGCACATAGCCCACGACCCGACCGCCGTTTTCGCGGACCCGGGTGATGACCCGTTGGTAGTCGTCCCGTCGGGAGGCGCCGGGGCCATTGGCAACGTTGGCGATCGCGATGACCGGCACCGTCGCCGCCGCGGTGGCCAAGCGGATCCAGTCCGCCTCCCGGCCGGGACCGAAGTAGGCCGGGACGAGCAGCCCGGTCCAATCGGCCCAAAGCCGTGGTCCGAGCACCAACCAGACCGCGAGCGCAAGGCATCGCGTCCCTCCGCCTCCCGAGCGGCACCGGCGTGGGTATGGACCGCTTCCTGTCATGGTGGTGCCGCGCACAGGAGGGCAGGCTAACCAGCCCCGTCCACGACCTCAACCGCGCGAGGGAGGCTTGCGGAACAGCGCAAGTCGAACTCGGTGGCACCGACCGAGGTGCCCGAGTCATACCGGCGGACCGGTGGCACGATGGTCGTGCTGGTGCCGCCTGCCCCGCGGCCGCCGTCATACTGGCCGACGACCAGGTTGGATGCGAGGCCGGCAACGGCGGCGGTCTTCTCGGTGGCCCCGCCCGTGAGGGCCAGTGACGAGGTGAGGTCCTGGCCCTGCAGGGTGAGTTGGATGGCGTTGTCGGGCGGGTGGCCGCCGGATCTGATCGGACGGTGAACCCGGAAGGAGAAGGTCGGGGCGGGGAACCGGTGGTTGCCTTGCCGCCGTATCATGGCATGGTCTGCCCCGCTCGATCACCGAGCGGCCCCCTTATGCAGAAGCCAAAGATCATTGCTTACTTGAAGCCCTCGTGCGGTTGGAGCAGCGGCGTGCGCGCCGTCATGCGAAAATACGACCTCCCTTTCGAGGACCGCGACATCATCAATGACCCCGTGAACCGGGCGGAGATGATCGAGAAAAGCGGCCAGACACTCAGTCCCTGCGTCGAGGTCGACGGGCACATGCTTCCCGACATCAGCGGTGAGGAAGTGGAAGTTTGGATGCTGGCCAAGGGATTGGTGCGGCCCAATGCCAGCCAGCCTGAGGTGCCAATCAATCAGCCTTGTGCCCACGAGATGCCCCAGCAGGCGGCAGGCATCGGGTTCCGTCGGCCGTCCTGACCTCCGCTCAGCGGCGGGTCTTGACCAGCGGTTCGGTGCCGATCTCCGGGACGTCCTTCCTGGCGATCGCAAGGGCGGCTACTTCGTCATCGGGCAGGGGTTTGACCATGACGTTGCGGTAGTGCACCACGCTGCCGGGGTCGTGCTGTTGCAGGGCCATGTGGCCCGCGGTGAAGGATCCTCTCTCGTCAACGAAATCGACCACGATCTTATCATCGACCTTGATGATGATCCGGTTGCCGATGGCGATGATCTGCTGAGTCCACCAGGTATCGTCGGCGACCAGTTGCTCCAGCATTTTGGCGCGATTGTAGAGGCTGCCGGTGCGCTGGGGGTCCGGGCTCGTATTTTCGACCTGGGATTCATAGCCATTGGGCCAGCCCGGCATGAGTCTGGTCCGGAAGTACATGCCGGAGTTGCCCTTGGCGTTGAGCTTCGCCTCGGCCTTGAACTGGAGGTTCGTGTAGGTTTGGGGGCTGAACAGGTGACTTCGCGGGCCCCGGCCGACCAGGTTGCTCTCGGCGTCGATCGACCAGGAACCGGGGTCGAAGGTCTTCCAACCGCTGAGGGTCTTGCCGTCGAAGAGCCGGATCCAGCCGCTGGCGTCGGGCGTGGTCGGAACGGGTTGGCCCTCCACCACGGGAGTGACGGGCGGTTTGGGAGCTTCGGCGGCTGGCAGGGATCCCGAGGTGAGGAACGCGACGAGCGAAAGCAGGGCGCGGAGCGCGCGGGTGGAATGCATGGCCGGGCTATACCCTCTGCCGGAACCGGGCTCAACGCGGAAGTGGATGCAGTGGGTCCCTGTCTTCCGACGTCCCGCTCGGAGGGGAATGAACGAGGATGGACAGGATCGACAGGATGGGGGAGAGGCGAGTGCGATGGCGGAGTTGGCAGGTCCGGGTGCGATCCTGTGCATCATGCCCATCCTCGTTCGTTCCCCTCCGGGTTCGGGAGCGACTTTTCCAACGGACTGCCACACGGTCGCTGGCGGTATGCTCCCCTCGAATTTCGTGCGCCGGTTGGCCGGTTGGGCCGTGTTCCTCGGGCTGGCGGTGGCTTGTGCCACGTCTGGGTCGGCCCCGGTGAGTGGGGCCGCCACGCCGCCGAATTTCCTGCTCATCATTTCGGATGACCAGGCATGGACGGACTACGGCTTCATGGGGCATCGGCAGGTGCAGACGCCCCGGTTGGATCGGTTGGCGGCCGAGTCGCTGTGTTTTCCGCGGGGATACGTGCCCGCGAGCCTGTGCTGCCCGAGCCTGGCGTCGATCATCACCGGACGGTTTCCACACGAGCACGGGGTGGTTGGCAACGATCCACCGCGTCCGGCGGGGATGAACGCCGCGGCGTTCTATGGCAGTTCGGCGTACCGGGAGGGGCGGGAGCGTTTGGCTTCCCTCATGGAGCGTAGGCCCACCCTCCCGCGGTTGCTGCAATCCCGGGGCTACCTCAGCTTCCAGTCCGGCAAGTGGTGGCTCGGCAATTTTTCCCGCGGTGGTTTCACCCACGGGATGACGCGGGGCGATCCCGGGCAGGGGGGACGACACGGGGACACCGGGTTGGAGATCGGCCGGAAGACCCTCCAGCCGATCCGCGATTTCTGGGACGAGGCTGGCCGGGAGGGTCGGCCGTGGCTGGTGTGGTACGCGCCGATGATGCCGCATGACCCGCACACGCCGCCCGATCGGCTCCTGGCAAAGTACCGGTCCCGGACCGACGCCCTGCCGGTGGCCAGGTATTGGGCGATGGTGGAGTGGTTCGACGAGACGTGCGGCGAGTTGCTGGATGAGTTGGAGCAACGGGGACTGACCGATGACACGGTCGTGGTGTACGTCACGGACAATGGTTGGATCACCGACCCCCTGACGGGTCGGTTTGCTCCACGTTCCAAGCAGTCGCCATACGACGGGGGCGTGCGGACGCCGATCCTGGTGCGTTGGCCGGGGCGCGTGGCGGCCCGGTGGGACGAGACGCCGGTGAGCAGTGTGGACCTGTTCCCCACGATCGCCTCCCTGGCCGGGATTCGGCCGCCTTCGGGGCTGCCGGGAGTGAACCTGCTGGATCGCCGTGCGGTCCGGCGGCGCGGCCCGATTCCCGGGGCCTGCTTCACCCACGACCTGGTGGATTTCGATCGGCCTGCTGCCGGTCTGCGCTGGCGCTGGGTGGTGGATGGCCCTTGGAAACTGATCGTGCCCGCGGCTTGGAACGAGCCGGTGGGACGGCCGGAATTGTTCCACCTGGGGCGGGA
>JBBQML010000379.1:0-5466 GCA_038328885.1 Verrucomicrobiota bacterium
GGTCGAAATCCTGGAGGCTCTGGTTCAGGACGGAATCGATGCGTGCCGGCAGGAAGCGGGCGTGATTGAAGTTGGGGATGACGACGCTGACCTTCATGGCCGGAGGGCGGGGAGTAGAGGGGCGGGTCAGCGTCTGGGGGACCCGCCCTCGGACGGTGAACCCGGGCTGCTTTACGGCAACGGCGGACACGAGGCAACGTCGCTCCCGCCCAGTGCGGGCTGCTTGCTGCCGTGGCAACACCAGCATCAGGGGCAAAGGACCGCGTCAGCGAGCCCGGGTCGCGAGTCGGATCACCTCGGCCACGGCACCGGCGTAGCTCTCGATCCCAAACCGCTGCCGGGCCATCCCCCAGGCCGATTCACCCATCCGCGCGGCGGTCGCCGGCTCCTGCGCCAAGGACCGCATGGCAGCCACCAGCGATTCGGTTCGCCCATCGAACAACAACCCCGTCCGACCCTCGGAGATGAGTTCGGTGGTCCCCCCGGAGGCCCGGCCGATGACCGGGATCCCCGAAGCCATGGCTTCGGCGGTCACCCGACCCATGGCCTCTTGATGCGAGCACATCAGCGCGGCATCCGCCCGCAGGAACGCCTGGAATGGGTCGGCCTGGTAACCGCAGAACTCCACCGCGCCGCCGAGGCGATGGTCGACGACCAATTGCCGGCACCGATTCAGGAAGGTGGCGTCGCCATCCCCCACCAGGAGCAGGCGGGTGGCGCAACCAGATCCACGGAGCAGCGCCAGTGCCTCGATCGCTTGCGCCTGTCCCTTCATGGGAGCCATGCGTCCCACGAGGGCAAACGTGAACTCGCGGGGAGCGCTCCCCGCCTGCGATCGTCGATCCCGAAGTTCCACCATCTGCCGATCCCAGAGCACACCGTTGTACACGACATGCGATCTCGCCCTGGCACCACGGCGCACGAGGTGATTCCTCACGGCGTGCGAGTTGCTGATGGTTGCAGTCGCCCGGCCGAACATGAAGCGGTGAAAGGGGTATCCCCAATCGGCGGACAGCCGGTGGTCGAGATCACCGAACTCACGCAGATGCCAGACATGGGGACGCCCTACCCGGGAGGCCAGGAGGGCGCCCAGTGGGAGCACCGAGGTGTTGGTGTAGAGGACTTCAACCCCCGCAGCCGCCAACTGCGGGGCAAGCCGCCGAGCCGCGCGGAGGTTCTGTCGGAGCCGCCAGAACACGCGTCTGCAGGTGAAGTAGTCGGAACACCACCATTCGTACGGTTCGACCTGGCTGGGGATGCTCCGCTCCCTGAGCGCCTCCACCATGGATCCCGTCCGTGGAAGCAGCACGCTGGCCAGGATGTCGGCATCGCGCAAACCGTCCAGGAGGTTCATCAGCGACAGGTTCGCACCCCCGACAAGCGTCCCTTCGTGCGCGATGAAGCACACTTTGGTCGGGGTTTTCATGAGGCGCGCAAACCTGGTCCACGCGAGATCCGGCGGTCGATCAAGCCGGCAACCCAAGAATCCTTGCCAGGTCCTGCTTCTCGCGTTCCCAGGTGAATCTCTGCCTGGCGCGTGCCCACCCTGCCCTCCCGAAAGCCCTGCGCTGGTCCGGATCCCGTGCCAGGGCGAGCAACCGGTCACCCATACCGTGCGCGTCGCCTTCCTCGACCAGGAGGCCCGTTTCGGACTCGACCACCGCCTCGGGAATGCCCGCGTGCCGGGTGGAAACCACGGGAAGCCCGCAGGCCATGGCCTCCAGGATCGCCACGGGCAGACCTTCCTCGTCGCCCGTAACCGGATCGGTGACGCTGTGCTGAAGGAACAGGTCGGCCCCGCTCATCAACTGCCGGACCCGGTCGGCTGGCTGGACCCCGTGGAGCGTGACCCGGCTTCCGAGGCGATAGGCACGGACGAACTGCTCGGCGGCCGAGGCGAGTTCCCCTCCACCGACGAAATCAAGGTGGAGGGTCGGGTCCTGGTCGGCCGCGAGCTTGAACGCCGCCAGGGTAATGATGGGGGCTTTCTTCGACACCATCCGCCCCACCGCCACGCACCGCACCGCGGCGCGTTCCTCCCGCTCCGGGGGCTCGTCCGGCACCTCGACGCCATAGTGGACGGTGTGGATCCGTTCGGGACTCAAGCCCAGGTCGATGAGGCGCTTCCGGCTGAATTCGCTCATCGTGACGACACCGGTCGCTTCCCGGTACGCCAGGTAGCCGGTCCGCCAGTGCTCCGAGCGCAGAGCCGCAGAAACGTCCCAGCCATGGGCGTGGGCCCAGAAGCGGCAGCCCAGGCTCCGGGCGAGGGGCAGGAAGGCAAGGGAGTAGCTGAGGTATTCCCCCAGCAACACCTCCACCTGATGGTGCTCGAGGAACCCGCGAAGGGAGGGGAGCCAAGGCTCCTGCAACGACCTGCCGAACTTCCGCCCCAGGGCGCGCGATGCCCTGACCGCCAGGCCGGCAGGGACGGAGTCCAACGCAAGAAGGGGAGGGCGAACGCCCCAGGTCGCCTGTGCCGCCGGTACAACGGTTCCCGTGACGACGGCGGTACGTCCCGGCGCCAGGTCCTGCATGTGTCGTCGAATGAAGGTCTCCGACGGCACGCCCACGGAGGGTGCAAGGACGGCGAGCGGTGTGGGCATCTCAGGATCGAGCGGGCAGGAAGGGGTTGCGCCTACGCGTCAACCTTCACGGCCAGGCCGGAGAGTCCCGTGATCATGGGACAGCTCCCGAAATCAACCGGAGTCCGGTCCCGGCTGCTGAGCCACCGGATGACCGGTGCCGCGCCATAGGAGAGCAGGCGCTTGAAGGATCGACGCATGGGGCGACGGCTGATCCACAAGCCCAGCATCTGGGCCAGGCTGGAATCCCAACCTCCCAGGGCGGAGAGCGTGACCTCTCCGAAACCTGACCGGCGTAGATGACGCTCGAGGGAGTACGGAGTGTACCGGTATTCGTCGTGCGGGACGCAATGGAGCGGCCAGAGAAACGGCACCGTGAGAAAGAGAACCCCCCCGACCCGGAGGACCCTCGCAATCTCTGCCATCACGACTTCAGGTGCCGGACAGTGCTCGAACACCTCGGTAGCGAGGGCCGCGTCAAACGCGCCGCCCGCGAGCGGGATCGTCTTCCCATCCCACTCCACGTCGGGCTGGGAATACCCGTTGGCCGGTAGATCGAGGCCCACATAACGGGTGACCGGACCAGCCGGCCGCTCGAGCAGGCTCCGGTACGGCATGTACCCGCACCCTACATCGAGGAGCGAACCGGACAGCCGAGGCAACGCAGCCAGCAGTGCGCGCCGGATGGATGCCCGGGCGCAGTACGTGTCCAGCTTGGACGGAACACACCGGGGGTTGAGGAAGTCCGCCTCTAGATCCGTTTCCATTGGTTTTGTCACAGGACTTGCGCGACCCCCAGGGTCCTTCTGGCGCGCCGCAGAACTCGTTGCACCACCGTGGTGCGACGCCGGTCCTCGTGCGCCAGACCAGGGTGGACCTGCGGCAGACGCGGCCACCGTGGTACCCGGATGGACGGGGCACCGGAACTCGGGTGGGCCACCTCCCGGATCAACTCCTCCCAGCGATCGGCACAGCGTGTCGCGGAGTACCCGCGTTGCACGAGTGTCCGGGCGCCCTGAGACAGTCGCGCCCAGAGCGCCGGGTCCGCCGCGAGTTGGCGGATCGCCCGGACAAGATCGTCCCCACGATCGTTCACGAGGATCCCCGTCTCGCCGTCCCGGACCAGTTCCGGGATGCCGCTGCGCAGGCGCAGACAAACGGGCACACAGCCGCAGGCCATCGCCTCGAGGAGCGCGATGGGAAGGCCCTCGAAGTCGGACAGCAGCACGATGACATGGCTCCGGAGCAGGTGCTCCTGGATCCGCTCCGGATCGACCCGTCCGGCGAGGTGCACCGGAAGCCCTGCCCCTTCAACGGAACAGATACGTTCCACCTCACCTCTCGCCGGACCGTCCCCATAGAAGAAGGCTTCCACTCCGGGCACCTCGCGCACGGAGCGACAGAAAGCGCGGGCCACCTCGGGGACCCGCTTCTGCGCCTCCACCAGGCGGCCGACGTACGCAATCCGGAGCGGTTCATTCCCACGCGACGCCTGGCCCGGGGGCACGTTGACGCCGTAAGGGATGCAGCGAACCCGGGCGAAGCCTCCGGATCGGGCGGCGACCTCCTCCGCAAGATAGCTGGAAACCGCCACCATCATGCTCACCCGGCGATCCACGGGTCCGCAGTGGAACTCGTCCTGCAACCCGCGGTGAAACGAGTCATCGGAGTGGAGGACGCCAATGCTGGGTATGCCCGCCCTGGCGAGCCGAGGAGCGGCGTGGTACGAAGGGACCGAGACATTCGGGACAAACACCGCGGGTGGATCGGCCCGGATCCGGGTGAGCAACCAACGGACCGCGTCCTCGGTGTAGCGGTGTCCTGGGCTGGCCGTGACGGGCACGCCCGCGGCCCGGAGCGAGGCCGTCACCGCCCCCACGGCAACACCCGGTTCCTGCAGGATCAGCGCACGGGCGTCGAGTCCCCGCGCCCGCAGGGCCGGGAGGAGCCAGGCAGCCCAGGAATAGGGGCCCCCGACGGCTTTAGGGCGATCGTGAACACTGAATAGCACACTGGGTGCTCCGGTGGCGGCGCGGCTCATTTCCTGGCACCCATCTCCCGGCTCAGATGGTCCTGCTCGCCCGCGCCTGGCGCCATGGCTCGAGACGACACTGGCGATAGGTGATGACGAAACCGCGGACCAGGTAAGGATTGTAGAGCAAGCTGAGCAACCGCTCGAGGCGCGAGGCGAGTGCGCGGGCGAGCCGGGGTACGGGGCTGGCCAATGATCCCTCGGCGAGCTTGCCCAGGGGAACCCAGAGGAGTTCCATCCACCACCACACCGGCACGAGCGGGCGGATGTATTCGCGGCACACCCGTTTGATCTCGGCCAGCATCTGGCGGCGCCCCTTCAACGACTTGTTCTCCCCGGTGAGGCGGTAAACGCTGAGGCACTTGTCGGTGAACGTCCACTTGGCACCCTGCCGACAGAGATACGTCCACAACTCGAGGTCCATAACATAGTGCAGGTCCTCCCGGACCGGCGGGGTGCGCTCCAGCAACCGCCGACGGAAGAAGCAACTGGGCTGCATGACCCTGTTCGTCGCGGGCAACAGACGCAGGGCCACCGAGGGATCCGGTCCGCTGCAGGTGGTCCTGCCGTCGGGCTCGAGAAACTCCGTGTGACCGGCGAGCACATCGAGCTCATGGTCCTCGGTGAATCGCCTGGCGACCTCCCGAAGGGCCCCCGGTTTGAGCAGGTCGTCGCTGCACAGCCAGTTCAGGATCTCCCCGGTGCAACGTGCGAAACCCTTGTTGATGGCGTGGCTCTGGCCCCGGTCGCGCTCGCTGATCCAACCGGTGAGCCTCCCCTCGTGGCGGCGAATGATCTCGACGCTGCCGTCGGTGCTCCCGCCGTCCATGACGAAGACCTCGGCAGGAG
>JBBQML010000380.1:0-5459 GCA_038328885.1 Verrucomicrobiota bacterium
AGAAGGTGCCGCCCAAGGACGAGTGCCTGGTCTATTTCACCGAGGGCGAGGACACGCCGCTCCTTGTTCCGACGCCGGTCGAGATCCTGAAGTCATCGCTCGGCCGGGCGGCGGCGGAGCAGGTCCTCGACCTTGGCGGCCGCCGGTTGCGCACGCATCACCGGCGGGGTGGCGAGGGGGTGCGCCGGGCCTGCACTTGCGGTTACACCGAGGCGATCCAGACGATGTTCGAGGCCGGTGAGGAGGTGGAGCGCAGGGCCGAGATCCGGGATGCGCTGGACGACATGGGCTATTTCGTGCGCGCCCACGTGGAGCGGATCGCGGAATACCAGCGCTTCGCCGACGGCACGATCCGATTCCTCGACGAGGCGGCGAAATCCGCGCCGGAGCTGGCGGACTACGCCACCTCGTTGCGGGAAGTGGCGGCGCTGATTCCCCAGGAGTGCAGCGTCCAGGAGGAGAACATGAAGTCACCGGCCCACGCCGACAGCCTGACGCGCCAGACCCTCGCCCTCGCCGACCGGAAGGACCCGAACAACCTCAAGGCCTACCTGGAACTCCTCAAGGCCTGGCGCGATATGGGGGGTGCCCAGGATTATGTTGTCGCCCAGTGCCATTCGATCACCCGCAAGTTGTTCCAGGCGGCCGGCTACGGCGGGGTCACCCGACCGGAGGCCGCCCGGCTCGGCGAGGAAGTGCGGCGGCGTTGCCGGCAGGTTCTCCGAAATCCCGATGGCTATGAAATTTGGGCCGAGTACTGAACCGCGATGGCCGATCGCCGCCGTCCTCCTGGCGGTGGCCTCGGTGTGGCTCGCCGGCTGCGATCCGGGGCAGCAGGCGACTGATACCACTCCACCGCCAACGGCTGCGGTGACGGGCGCGAAGCCGGGCGGGAGTACGGACCTGGGTGTGGAGGAGAGTACGAGCAGGGTTGAGATTAAGAGTAAGATTAAGAGTAGGATTAAGAGTGAGGGTGAGGGTGAGAGCACGAGTGCGACTACGGCCGTGCATACAGACGCCGCTTCCGCGGCCACTAACCTGGTCCGCATCGCGGGTGGAACCTTCACGATGGGGGACAAGGACGAGGTGGATGCTCCGCCGCACGAAGTGGTCGTGAGTCCGTTCGAGATGGATCGCTTCCTGGTGACCCAGGAGCACTACCAGCGGGTGATGGGCGAGAACCCCTCCCGTTGGAAGGGGGAGAAGAACCCGGTGGAACAGGTGCGCTGGTCGGATGCGGTCCGGTTCTGCAACCGGAGGTCGGAGTTGGAGGGACTGCAGCCCTGCTACGACCTGACGACGTGGAAGTGCGACTTCACAGCGACGGGCTACCGGCTGCCCACGGAGGCCGAGTGGGAGTTCGCCTGCCGCGCCGGCACCGCCACGCGCTACTTCTTCGGCGATGCCCCGACACGGCTCGGCAGCTACGCCTGGTACGACAAGAATTCCGGTGGGCGACCCCGTCCGGTGGGTCAGAAAGAAGCCAATCCCTGGGGGCTGCACGATATGTGCGGCAACGTCTGGCAGTGGTGCAACGACTTCTACCGGGTCGACTACTACAGCACCTCGCCGAAGGAGGATCCGCGCGGACCGGAGGCTGGAGAGAACAAGGTCGTGCGTGGCGGGGCCTGGCGGTTCGGTGCCGAGAATTGCCGGTCGGGATACCGCTACAACGAGAGCCCGGGCTATTCCGACGTCTGCTTCGGGTACGACATCTACGGGTTCCGCTGCGTGCGAAGATCCGATCCACCATGACCAGCACGAGTGGGCCGGACGCCGTCCGGTTCCCGGGGTGACGGTTCCACGCCGGACCGCGGTTCTCCCGAACCGCAGCACGTCCCGCCGCGACGCGTGTCGGGATCGACTCCCACGCTCCACCCGCGCACCACCCGCTGCGCCTCGGGAGAGGCGCGCTCCGGACCGCGGTTCTCCCGAACCGCAGCACGTCCCGCCGCGACGCGTGTCGGGATCGACTCCCACGCCCCACCCACGCCCCACCCACGCCCCACCCGCTGCGCCTCGGGAGAGGCGCGGTCCGGACCGCGGGTTTCCTACCCCGCAGCGCGTCCCGCCGGTACACGCGTCGTAATCGACTCCCACGCCCCACCCGAGCACAACGCGCTGCGCCTCGGGAGAGGCGCGGTCCGGTCAGCGGGCCCCCAGCCATTCCCGGAACCCCGCCGTCTCCCACAAGCGCCGGGCAAGCAGTTCGTAACCGGCCGTCAACGGATGGCTCGCATCGGCGTAGAGTTCGGCGGGCAACGCGGGCGGCACGGTGTGGGGGATCCGGTGCTCGGCCAACCACGCCACAACCTGGCCGTGGAGGGCGGCGTATGCCGCCTTGTTCCCCGCGCCCAGCATCGGTTCGTTGAATGGCCCGACCACTACCAGGAGGTCCGCTCCGCGGTCCCGCAGGCGCTGCACCGTGCGCTGAAACGAGGCCCATTGAAGCGACGCGCCAGCCGCGACCCACTCGAAGTCCACCAGACGCGCGCCACCGCGGTTCCACGGTCGGTGCCGGGCGCTGGTCGGGCCTCGATCCGGATCCGGACCGGCCGACGACGGCACCTCGAAGGTGATTTGGCTGAGCGGATTCCGAAAGGTGTTCGTGTAAACCGGCGGATCACCACCGTCATCGGCGAGCGTCCAGCGCGGGATGCTGCGTTGGTCGAAGTAGGCGTTCTCGAGATGGTCCACCCACTGAAGGAATACCACCTGATGTTGCACCCACGCGCCGAGGCGCTCGCTGGCGTCGGCCCGGTAGCACGGGATGCGCGGTGAGAACTGCGGGACCAACCGGGAGTGGTTGAAGGATTCTTCCTTGTCGGTGCTGAGATCCGCCTTGGGACTGCTCATCCAGAGCAGATTGCAGTGCAGGATCACCTTGCGCCGCCCGAGAGTTCCGCCGTAGTGACGGACCAGGCCCTCCAGCGCCAGTGGGAAGAGGCCGTTCACCCCTGCGTTGATGAATCGATTGGTGGCGCCGGATGCGCGGTCCAGGAAATGGGACAGCGTGCCATCCGGCAGAACGTACTCGCCCCAGACCACCGAATCCCCCAACACGATCACCGATGCCGGACGCGGGACCTCCTGGAGTCGGCGTGCGTAGAGCCAGTAGTCGCGGCTGAGCGAGTACGGGATCCGGTAGTCGGCTCCCGTCTCGAATCGCTCGAACCGCTTCCAGGTCCAGGGCGTCAGGATCACGACGATCGCGAACAGACCCAGCGCCAGGATCCACTGCCGCAGGGTCAACCGCACCTCGTTCACCCCAAATTCCGGGGTCGGGGAGACCGAGGCGGCCGGGCCTGGGGCGTCCGGCGGTGGGCGGGAGGAGGGAGGAACGGCGCTCATGCAATTCACGTCAGGCGGGAACAGGTCAGAACTGGAAGTAGATGAAGGTGCCTCCGCCCGACGAACAGAGGCACAGGTAGACCATCATGGAAACCGCGAGGCCGATGCGGACGACCCCGTGCCGCAACACCTCGCGCACTCTGGATTCGTAAAGGAACTGGTAGAGCCAGACCGCGGCGATGAGGAGGAGCATCAGGGCGGGGATCTGTGGGTCCTGCCACCCGCCGCTGGCGATTCGCCGGAGGATGAGCCAGGCGTCGGGGAGGGATTCAGCCCGGAAGAAGACCCAGGTGAAGGTAACGAAGACGAAGACGCCGGCCTGCTTCACGAACCGGGGGACGCGCTCCCGATAACGGGCCGAACGTTCGAGTTCGCGGGTGATCAGCACCCCGAGGCCGTGAAGCGCGCCCCAGATCACAAAGGTCCAGGCGGCGCCATGCCAGATGCCCGAGAGCAGGAACGTGATGAAGAGGTTCCGGTAGGTCAGCAGCGGGCCGAGCCGGTTGCCACCCAGGGGAATGTAGACGTAGTCCCGGAACCACGAGGACAGCCCGATGTGCCACCGCGACCAGAAGTCGCCCAGGCCGGTGGCGAGGTAGGGGTTGCGGAAGTTCAGAATCAGGTTGAACCCCAGAACTTTCGCCACGCCCCGCGCCATGTCCGTGTAGCCGCTGAAGTCGAAGAAGATCTGCCAGCCGAAGGCGACGGTTCCGAGCACCAGCGTCGAGGCGTCACAAGCCTTCGGGTTGCTGTAGACCCGATCCGCGTAGACCGACAGGTAGTTGGCCAGGGCGGCCTTCTTGAACAACCCCACCAGGAACAGCGACGCGCCGTCGGTGAAGTTCTGCCAGCGGACCTCCGGGAACTTCCGGAACTGGGGCAGGAGATGGCGGGCGCGTTCGATGGGCCCGGCCATGAGTTGAGGGAAGAAGCAGACGAACGTGGCGAAGCGGAGGAAGTTCCGCTCGCGCTCCCCCCGACCGAGATAGAAGTCGATGGTGTAGCTCAGCGACTGGAACGTGAAGAACGAGATCCCGACCGGCAGCAGGTAATCGAAGCCGAGCGGCATCAGCGTCGAGGGATCGGGCAGTCGCACCGTCAGTCGGAGCCACTCGAGCACCGCGTTGGCGTTTTCGACGGCGAACCGGGCGTACTTGAAGAACAGGAGCAGGGCGAGGTTGTTGACGAGGCTGATGAGGAGCCAGATGAAGCGACTGCCCCACCAGGCCCCGAGGGCCATGAGCAGCACGAGAAGGCCCAACCCGATGAGTGCGGGACGCAACGTCGGCGGACCGACCACCGCAACCACCAGGAGTCCGACCGTGGCCAGGACCGAGACCGCGAACGCCCGTCGCAACACCCGGCTCCCGTTGGCCCATCCCTTGGGTGGATCAGCGGCTGCCGCACCCTCCGCCGGGCGGGGGGGCGAGTGGTCCATCAGCAGGACCAGACAGAAATCGAGCAGGGTCGAGTAAAAGACCAGGAAGAGGTAGTAGGGGTTCCACCACCCGTAGAAGAAATACGAGGCGAGCGTGAGCCACGGGAGCCAAAGCCGGGTGCGACCCAGGGCGAAGTAGACCGGCAGGACGACCAGCAGGAAGACCGCGAACGGCCAGGTGTGGAAAAGCATTCGCGCGGGTGGTTGATCCCGAAACCCGGGGCGCGCGCATCACCGGCCGTCAACCGCCATCCGCCGAGCCTCCGCGGCGTCCACCCGGCGCACGCAGCGGAAGCCGCAGTAGTCCGTCGAGAAGCAGGCGTCGCTGTCGCCGGTCTTCTCTCCCTGGCGGAAAGTCACCCGGCACTGATCGGCACTCGACCGCCAGTTGCCACCGCGAATCACCCGCTTGACGTCGCGACCGGAATTCGGCGGGCCGTGGGGATCTTCCGCCGGGCTCGCGGCATAGTAGGCCTCACTGTAGACGTCCTCGCACCACTCGGAGACGTTCCCGTAAAGGTCGTGAAGCCCCCAGGCGTTCGGCTTCTTCTGGCCCACGGGGTGCGTCTGCTGGTCCGCGACAGGGCCGAACCAGGCATGATGCTTGAGCCGGTCCGGCGATCCGAAGTCGTAGGCACCCGTCGAACCGGCGCGGGCGGCATATTCCCAT
>JBBQML010000381.1:0-5445 GCA_038328885.1 Verrucomicrobiota bacterium
CACAGCTTCTCGCAAAATGTCCTCGATCATTCCGTGGAAGTCGCTCATTTGGTGGGACTGTTAGCCGTCGAACTCGGCCTCGATATTACAACCGCCAAGCGGACGGGACTTTTCCACGATATCGGCAAGGCGGTTAATCACGAGATCGAAGGCGCGCACGCCCTCGTTGGCGCGGAGATGCTCAAGCGGTACGGCGAATCAGAAGAGGTGGTCAACGGTGTGGCGTCACACCACGACGAAGTCGCTTCGGTCGGTCCCTGGGGAATTCTGGTCAGCGCCGCCGACGCCATCAGCGCCTCCCGGCCCGGAGCCCGGTCCGAGACGATGTCCACCTACCTCAAGCGCGTGGAGAACCTCGAGCGGCTGGGGGCTTCATTCCCCGGGGTCGAGAAGTGCTTTGCCGTGCAGGCCGGTCGCGAGTTGCGGATCCTCGTCCGACCCCACGAACTGAACGACGAGGCGTGCTACGCGCTGGCCCGGGCCGTCTGCAGGAAGATTGAGGACGAACTCCAGTACCCGGGTCAGATCCGCGTCACGCTCCTGCGCGAAACGCGCTGCGTGGAGTTCGCGAAGTAGGGCGACGCCTACATCTCCGCCAGCCGCCAGCCGCCCTCGCGGAATTCCATCATCATCGGAGGCCCCGATACGCCCGGCGCGACGTCGATCAGCAGCCTCACCCGACCGTCGGGTTGCGTCGACGCGGAGCGGAAGAGAAAGCCCGGGAGGTGTTCCGCCTCCCGCCAGAAACTGTCGTTGGCCGCGTTGAGCTGCTCCTGGACCGCTTCCCAGGTGTCGCGCGAGACGGCCTGTCGCAGCGCGTTCGTGTCCCGGCGCTCGACCGCCCAGAGGAAGCTCTCGAACGCCGCCTGCGGCGAGGCGAATCCGGCGAGGCGGGCGTCCTTTCGGCGCACCCACCCGGCCGGCAGGAGACCCGAGGCCAGGTTGGTCACCGTCGCCCATTGCGCCTGCAGTTGACCGAGTTCGTTGGTCAGCCCGAACTGCTTTCGCTGCCGTTCCCGCAGGTCGGTCACCTGGCTGCGCAGTCGCATGAGTTCGAGGCGTTCCTCCCGGCTCAGGGGTGCAGTTGAGGGCGCGGGAGTGGGCTGGACCGGTGGTTGATCGGCTGCCGGGCGGGGATTGTCCCGGCCCGGGTTCAACCGTTCCGCGACCCGCTGTTCCCGTTCGCGCATGTGGGCGAGGCTCACCTGCTGATACCCCACCCAGGTCCAGCCCAGCACGGCCGCCAGCACCAGCCCCCCACTCGCCGCTTTCGTTGCCTTCATGGTGTCTCCTTCGGCGACTCAGGGTTGGGGCGGTTCGGCAGGGGCGTCGTCCGCGTCCTCCATCTCGCTGGGCGGCGCGTTGGTCACCGGGACCAGCCCGTAGCGCCGCATGAGCTCGGGCGACATCTGGAACTGGACAGGAGCCTGCGCGCCGGCTGCCGGGCTTGCCGCTCCCGTCCCCGGGGGCGCGGTCGGCACGGCCAGTCCGTACCGCGCCGCCAGGTTGGGGTCCATCGTCGTGGTGGTTGTGCTCAGCCCCGGCGGCGGGGTCAGCGGGACCGCCGAGCCGTTTCCCAGGTAGAGCTTGCCGTCATGCGTGACGAAGCGCGTCGCCTGCTGCTCGGGCGGGATCTGCTGCACCGAACCATCGCTGAGGGTCACCGTCCCGTGGATGGGACAGCGCCACATCACCCGGTTGGGCTCGAACGAGTGGGCCCCGGGACCCGGGGCGAGAAACTCATAGGTGACGTTGGCGGGCGTATAGGACGCCCAGTTCTCCGCCGGCGTCCGCGCCGAATCAGCGGGACAGACCAGCAGTTTCGGAGACCCGATCTCGTTGGCCATCGACAGTACGTCGGGCGGAAACTCCTCGTTGTGGTCGGACGCGTACACGTGCCTCGCCAGGCCGAGTTGCTTCAGGTTGTTGACACAGCGGATCCGCTCTGCCTTTTCCTGGAGCTCCAGGACCGGCTGGAACTCGGCCGGGACCTGCCGCTGTGCCTCGCGGATGGCCACGCGCAATCGGTCGATCTCGGCCCGGACGGCTTCGCCGCCTTCCACCTCCGGGAGCAGGGCCAGCGCGAGGGCCCGCAGACGTTCCAGATCCTGGCGTTCGTCGGGCATCGCGAACTCGCGTGTCGCGCCGGGCGTAGGACCCTCGAGCGCCGGCGTCGCCGGGGGAAGCCGCTGCTCGAGTTGCTGGATCGACTCCTGCAGGTCCTGCAGTTGGGACTGTTGCACCACCGCCGTCGCCGCAAAGGCTGCAACCGCCATCCCCGGCAGTAGCAGCGGCCACCAGCGGCGGCGCTCGGGCTCCGGGTTCGGACGGCCGGGAGCGGGCGGCGCGAGCGTCTGCCCGTTGCGTCGATCATCGACCGGGCTGAGGTGGATGTCGCCGGTCAGCCGCGCTGCGAGGGAGGACGGGGCGGCGGGGGCAGGGGCGCGGCTCAGGAGGGATTCGATCTCGGATTCGGAAAGAGGCTTCATATGGTTCGGTGGGGGGAGGAAGGTTGCGGTTGATCGGCCCGGGCGAACTCGCGTTGGAGGCGCCCCAGCGCCTCGCGCGCCCGGTATTTCACGGTACTTGTCGCCACGCCCAGGGCATCGGCCGTCTCCTCGAGGCTCAGGCCCTGGTAGTAGTGGAGATGCAGCGTGTCGCGGAGGCTGGCCTCCAGGCGGTCGACGGCCGCGTACACCAGCGCCGCCGCCTCCTTGTCGGCCACCGCCAGGTCGGGGCGCGGGCCGCGGTCGGGCAGGATCTCCCACCAGGCATCCGAGCGGACCTCGCTCCGGCGGTCCGGGGAGCGCAGCCAGTCCACGAACGTTCGGTAGGCGATCCCGTGAAGCCAGGAGGACACGGAGGCCCGCCCGGCGAACCCGCCGAGCGAGGACCACGCGCGGCAGAACGTGCGCTGGGTCAGTTCCGTCGCCTCGGTCTCCGAACCGCTCAATCGTCGCAGGTAGGCGAAGATCCGGGCGTGGAACCCGCCGACCAACCGCGTGGCGGCGGCCTCATCTCCGCCTCGGGCCGCCATCACCCAAGCCATGGCTGGATCGTCTTTCATGTTGTGCACCTTCTTGGTCGTTCCCGGAGGGCCGGGTGGACAACTTTTATTTGGGCGCGTTTCAAGACCGGCGCAGGCGGGGTTGCCGAGGGATCCATGGACCACGAGTGTGACCGAACGAACGCCCCCCTCGGCAATTGACACCCGTTGGCCGACGCCCCTAGCCTTCGCCGTCTCTTATCCAGGAAGAAGTCGCATGCTACGCATTTTCCTCGTTTTGTCTCTGGCCGTGGCGCTGGCCGGGGTCGCTTTTTCCTTCGTCCTCAAGGACAAGGTCACGTCGCTGTCCGAGGAGCGGACCAGGTTTGGCACCGAGCGTGACCAAGCGATCACCGAGGCCACGCAGGCCAAGGCCGCGGAGAAGAAGGCTCGCGATGCGGAAAAGCAGGCGAAGTCCGACCTGGAGATCATGACCCAGGAATTCACCTCGGCCAAGACGTCGCTCAACGAGACGGAGGGGCAGCTTACCAGGACCGCGAGGGAGTTGGAGGACACGAAGGTCGCCCGGGACCTCGCCCAGCGTTCGCTCGCCCAGTGGCTTGCCACCGGCGTGAAGGTGGACCAGATCATGGCGCTCAAGGCCGAGGGTCAACGGCTCGTCGCGGAGCGCGATGCGTTCGCGGAGGAGAAGAAGGTCATGAGCCGCGAGATCGCGCGTCTGAACGACGACCTGAACGTCTACCGCGGCAAGGGTTCCGAGGTCATGATGCCGGACGTGCGCGGCAAGATCACCGCGGTCAACGCCAGCTTCGACTTCGTGGAACTCAACATCGGGTCGGATGACGGCCTGAAGCAAAACGGCAAGCTGATCGTCAGCCGCGGCGAAACCCTTCTTGGCAAGGTCCAACTCGTGCGCGTCAACGAGCGCTCGGCGGTGGCCAATGTTCTGCCCGACTGGAAAAAGGGTGAGTTGAAGGCCGGCGACTCCGTGATGACGAGTTATGAAGCGCTCACCCGGTAGTTGGCGCCAGTGGTGCCTCCTTTTGCTGGTGCTGGGGGTTGCCCGTTGGGTCGTTGGTTGCGCGACCAATGAGGAGCGCCTTTCCGAGCGCCCTTGGAACACCCCCAAGAGCTGGGAGACCGGGCTGCCCTCGGGCATGATGGAAGAGCGCCGGTAGCCTTGAGCCTTCCCTGGCTCCAGCTGATTTTGGGTGTGCTGATTTTGGGTGTGCTGATTTTGGGTGTGTCCGGCGTCAGGCTTCCGACCGGTCGATCTTCCGATGGCGTCCTACGCTGACGATTTGGTGCCCCCGGGGTGATACCGCCGAATCCGCCCGCATGAACCCCGACCTCCTGGGCCTCGAAATCGGGGGCACCAAACTGCAACTCGTCGCCGGGACCTCTGAGGGTCTCATCACCCGCCGGTGGCGCCATTCCGTCGACCGCCAGGCCGGTGCCGCCGGCATCCGTCGGCGGATCGCCGACTGGCTCCCGGAGGCGCTGGCCGAGATCCAGCCCGCGGCGCTCGGGGTCGGTTTCGGCGGGCCCGTCAACTGGCGCACCGGCGCCATTGCCCGTTCGCATCAGATCGAGGGTTGGTCTGGCTGGGAACTGGGCCAGTGGCTCGCCGACCAGGCGCGAATTCCCGTCGCCGTCGACAACGATGCGAATGTCGCCACGCTCGGTGAGGCCCAGCGTGGCAATGGTCGCGGCGCCAGCCCGGTCTTCTATGTCACCCTCGGCAGCGGGGTTGGCGGGGGACTCGTCGTGGATGGGCACATCTACCACGGAGCGACTCCAGGAGAGGCCGAGATCGGTCATCTCCGGCTCGACAAGGGCGGGACCCTGGTGGAGGACCGTTGCTCGGGTTGGGCGGTCGACCGCCGCATCCGCGAGGCGATCGCCCTGCATCCGGGGAGTCCGCTGGCCACGTTGGCGGGAGGGGCAACGCGAGGGGAAGCCCGGTTCCTCGCCGAGGCCCTGGCCCGCGAGGATCCCCTGGCCCACGCGATCCTCAGCGAGGCTGCGGACAACCTCGCCTTCGCCCTTTCGCACGTGGTGCATCTGGTCCATCCGGAACGGATTGTGCTGGGTGGGGGTCTGGCCTTGACCGGCGAACCGCTCCGCTTTGCGGTGGCCGAGGCGCTGCGACACCACCTCATGGAGGTGTTCCGGCCGGGCCCGGCGCTCTTCCTTGCGGGTTTGGGCGAGGACGCCGTGCCCGTTGGCGCCCTGCTTTTGGCGGCGCAGCGGGCGTCCGGGCCGGGCGCTGCCTGAGCAGGCCGCCGGGTCGGACCCGCCGAGCCGGCACCCATGGCAGCGGCCGGGACCGGTGCACCCAGGAGCGGTTCCATCGAACGGAGCCCTCCCGGCATCCGAGGGTGCGATCCAAACCATCCCCTGCGGTTCCTCCGCCTCGACCTCCCGCCGCGTCCTTG